>RFZJ01000006.1 GCA_009920765.1 Planctomycetota bacterium
CGCTTCAAATTTGAAGCGATCCTTTTTTTACACCCCAACCAACCCAGTCTCTGCATTTTTTTCTCGATTGAGATAGCACAAAATCATTCTTAACGCTATGGGGTCAGTTTTAGTTTCGGCCCAAAGCTCGAAAATTAAAGGATCCTAAAGTAAGAGTTTCCATAGCTTTGAGAAAATTGATCTACTTTATAATTGGTTTTTGCACACTATTTGCATTTCCTTCCATTGGAAAATGCGAATTACCAGCAGATTTACCTGCTTATCAAATTCAAATGAATCTTGATACGGTCAACCATCTAGTCGATGTAAACCAAAAAGCAACTTGGACAAACCGCTCTGATGCCCCCGTAAGAAAAATCGTGTTTGTAACGCATTCCAACTATGTTGTGCCAGATAGTGATATCGCCTTAATGGCAAAAACATTGGAATTATTAAGGCTAAATCCGGGAGATTCGCTGGGGGTTAAAACCCCGTGTCTTGAAATAAAAACTATGGCAGTTTTAGATAAAGATGGGAAACCCCGAAAACTTAAATATCAATTTTCCGGTCCTACAAAGACAACCTTGGAGTTTGATTTAGACTCCCCCCTGGCCAAGGGTGAAAAAATAACCTTTGATCTGGAATTTAGGATGCGATTGCCGGAAAAACAAGGACGCTGGGGACATTGGAAAAATGTTACCTTCCTAACCAACTGGCTCCCTATTTTCGCTTATCACAAGCATGATTGGCACGCAGAAACCCCAAATGATACTGAACAAGGATGGAAACCAACACCTTTCATACCTTGGCATCAACCATTTTACAATGAAGCGGGAATTTATGATGTTACAGCTACACTGGATATTGATCAGCAAATAGCCAGCACCGGGACTATCTTGAGGGAAGAAAAGCTTGCCAATGGAAGAAAGAAAGTTCATCTTGAGGCTAAAGGCACTAGGGATTTTGCTTTTCTCTGCTCAACACGTTTTAAGATTCTTGAAACAGAAATAAAACTTCCAGGTAGAGAAACACCCCTGAAAGTAAAAATCCAAGCATTCGAAGAACATGAATTTTACGCGAAAGAATTCATGCGAATCGTGTGTGAATGCATGGTTACTTACAGTCACTGGTTTGGCCCATACCCATACCCTGAATTTACCATTGTCGAATCTTATTTTGGCTGGAACGGCAACGAATGTGGGTCTCTTGTAATGATAGATGAGCGCATTTTTTCCATGCCACATTTTGCAAAACGTTACGCAGAGTACTTAATCAGCCACGAAGTTTGTCATCAATGGTGGTACAACCTTGTAGGCACAGATGGTTATCGCGAAACTTGGATGGATGAAGCCCTCGCAACATACTTCAGTCATCGTTTTTTAAATCAAACCCGTGGAAAAAACAACGAACTACTTGAATACCCTGACGGATTAAAATGGATGCCAAATATAAAGCGCGAAGATTACAGAATGAATGGTTTTTATGGATCAGTCGGAAGGGGGGATAACACTTCGATACTAAAGCCAATGGACAAATTCGGGCATGTAGTGACTCTTTTTAGCATGTGCTACGACAAAGGGGCGAAAATTGTTGAAATGATTGAATCCCGAATAGGCGAACAAGCATTTCTTGATGTCATGCGAGGTGTTCGCAAAAAATACGAATACAAAGTGATGCATGTAAGCGACTTCCAAAAAGAATTAGAAACCCAAACGGGAAAATCGTGGGAGGATTTTTTTGAAAAATGGCTAAAAGGCACCGGTTTGACTGATTGGAATCTAGAATCAGTGAAAATAAATGATGCACCGTTAGCCCGAAAAATATTGCCTATCTCTCTGCGCTCTTCTGCGAATCCCAAAAATCAAAAAACTACTTTAACCATTATTATCAAGCAAAATGCGGAGTACAGCGAACAAACCTATTTGGGATTTGCGATGGGCAAACCAGATGAATATTCCATCAGAATACCCATCTTACCCTCAGGCGGAAATTATGGAATTGATGACCCTCCCACAACCGTTGAAAATCTTGCTCCGGACACGATTAAAGTGGTTGTAGATTTACCTGAAATACCAATCCAAATAGCAATAGACCCAGATTCGATCTTAGTCGACAAAAACCCTTCCAATAACTACTGGCATCACAGTCCAAGATTTCGATTAACGCCTTTATATACTTTTGTTGATGAAACATCCCTTACCAATTCCTACGACCGCTGGAATTTTAATTTTGGCCCGTGGCTTTACATGAAAAGTTATGATGACGTCTGGTATAGCCGAGCAACAATGGTGGGATTGCGAGCTGGTGCTTATCGATCGCAAGAATTTTCAGGTGGCCTTTATACCGCGTATCGAACCGATTACCGTGATTTTATTGCAGGTATTGATGGACTTTTCACCCATTGGCCTGATTCCCCATTCCAATTTGGTTTTAATGCCGAAAGACGATTTTATACTTTTTACGAGGGGAACAACGAAGCGACGCGTGCCTCAGTATTTGGAAGATATGTATTCATGGAACACCCAAGTCTTTATCTTCTGCCTTCTAAGTTTATCGATATATTTGGCTCTTTTCACGACAACTTCTTACCAGACCCGATCCAAACTGCCCCAGGAGCACAACGTTTTCAGCATATGACCACAGGGGGCCTCCATTATCGTATTAATTATCTTACCCCCTATTGGGACCCAGAGGGTGGCTACCAATTCGATGCAGTTTATGAAGCAGGACAAGCTCTGTTAAATGAATATGCAACCGTACAGAAAGTTTGGGCACAAGCTTCAACCGTCCACTATTTACCCAATCTATCTGGCTTGCTTGATTATTTGCCAGGCGAAAAAAATCTTTTAAATAAAACCTTTAACTGGATCGCAGACACAAGGTTAGCAATTCGGGCTTTTGGTGGCACCTCTGTTCCTTCTTATGGGCAATTTTTCACAATGGGTGGGGGTGAAATGTTTCGTGCGTTTGACCTAGCACAAAGGCAAGGAAATACTGTCTGGGTGGGCAGTGCGGAACTTCGTTTTCCGGTTTCCAGAAACACCTCTGTTGACGCTGTTGATCATCTGTTTTCGTTAAAAAACACTTATTTGGCACTTTTTTATGATGTAGGCAATACTTATGTAAATGGCCAAGCACTTGGAACGACTGCTCAAGGGGTGGGCGTAGGAATTCGCTGCGATATATCGTTCATGAGTTTTGTAGAAAAAATGCTTCTTCGCTTTGATGCTGCACAAGCCATCAATCAAGGTACAGGAACTCAATTTTGGTTTGGTGTCAATCAGCCTTTTTAGACCACATTCTCGCTATAACTCCCATTTTGCAGTATTGTTGCCCATCTTACTATTTCAAAAAAAAATTTATTTTAATTAAAGATCACCTGACCTTGATTCTTAAAAAAAGGATCGGTATTGTCCCGCAGACTAGTTAATATTTTTGCGCGATGTGTGGATAGTTAAAACCAATCAGTGCAAGAATGACACAGATTGACATGTAAACTGAATTAGGAATCGACTTATGAACATTAATGAATCAAATAGCTCATCTAACAAAGTTATTTCAAATTCAGTTATGTCGTCTTATTCAACAGATAATCCGGGTAAAATCATGATCTTATCTCGCATGGAGAAAACCATTTCTAACTCTTCTTGGTTTAAACGCCTTGGCTTTGCTTCATCGCTGAGCTTGGCAATATTAGGCATCCCCACAATTGCTGAAGCTGCTGTTGGCACCAGTATCCTTCCAGCAATAACCTGGCTAACACCCGGAATTCCAAATAAAGCAAGTATTGCATTAAACCAGGCAATCGAAACACACCGCAGAGGCGACTATGAAGAAGCAGACAAGTGCTTCAAGGAAGTTGAATCCCGGCAGAAAGATTTGCTTCCAGCAGAGGTAGATGATTTCAAGAAATTGTATGAAGCAAATAAGAAAGCATTGAAAGCTCGAAAGGAATCAACCTCCACTCTGGATATTGCAGAAGATCTTGTTGGGAAAAAGCAATTTTCTGCTGCAAATGATTTAACGAAAAAGATCGCATTTGATGAGCAATATCTTCGTGAATCAGATAAACTTCGATTCAAAAATCTACAAGAAAGCATCAAAAACAAAAATTTAACAGCAAGCCCCGATATTCAAATTGAACCAAAAGAACTTAAAATTTCGGAACCAAAATCAATACAGTCAGTCAAGTTACCAGAGTCTAATTCCTCAACAATTACGGCAGATCAAGTGCGTGCTTTGATGGCCCAAGGGGACCTTGAAAAAGCTGAGGTCATGCTAGCTGAAGTAGCAACAAGCGGCGTACCCGAACCAGACACTCAAGCTAAATTAAAAGCAGAACTTCAAAAATTAAAGCAAGATCCTAAAGCATTATTGGTATTAGCTCGTAAAAAGTTTACAAATAAAGAGTTTGATCGTGCAGAATTTCTTGCAAAAGCAGCAGAAAAATCGGCTTACACCTGGACATTTGCACTTTCAAGTGATTCACCTTCAAAGCTCTTAAAAGAGATTCAAGGAGCCAAACTTAAAGCTGATGCAGCTTTGTTAGATAGCAAATCTTTAACTAAAGAAAACGCTATTAAATCAGAATCAACCATTACTCCAAAAGCATTAAATTCGGAAGAATCCAAAGCCACTTCCCAAACCGTGAAATCTGAAGCTAGCGTAGGAAGCACAGAAGCTGCAAGAACCCTAATTCGTGATGCCAGAAAAGCCCTAACAGAAGGGAATTCAGAAAAAGCCAAGAAGCTTAACGAACAAGCAAAATCAATGAAACCAACTTTAAATTGGTGGGAAGATAATCCTGAAAGAGTTCAGAGCGACATACTTCGTTCAGAAGGTAAAACATCAACAGAACAAGCTGGCAAGGATACACCCAAGGAAACCGAGGATCCAAGACAACTATTGCGAAGGGGTCGCAAGATGTTGGCGGAAAATAAAACCGATGAAGCAACACGCTTGATGCTTCGTGCCAAAGCCGCCCCTGGTGCCAAGTGGGGCTTATTCGAAGATACACCTGATAAACTTCGAGCTGAAATTGAAAAACTGCAAGCAAAGAAAGACAAAGAAGAATCTGTAAAAGTATTACTGGAAGCAAGGAAACTATTTGAACAAGAAGATTTTGAAGCTGCAACAAAAGCCGCTTATAGGGCTCAACAATTACACGGACCTTATAATGTTTGGGATACTTCAGACCGTCCACAACGATTAATTGCTGAAATCGAAACATCTAAACTCAAAGCAAAGAAAAATGGAGTTACTGCAAAGAAAGATACCCCCAAAGACGAAGCAAATGCCAATGACCCGGCAACTTTGGCAAAAGCACAAGCATACTTGAAAGAAGCAAGAATAGCGCTTGAATCTGGAAATCCAGAAAAAGCTGCGGGCCTAGCCTTCATGGTTAAGGGCATGAAGGTTAAATCGGAAAGCTTGGGTGGTGATACCCCCGATGCACTATTGAAAGATATTGAAAAAAATCGTGTCAAAACAGTAGCGGACAAGACTACTCCGGCAGAAACCAAAATTTCAGCACCTGCAATCACATCAAATCCTTTAATTACTCCTACAGTAGTTACCGCACCAGTGATTCCGCCTGCCCCGCCTACTCCGGAAAATGACAAGGCAAAAACCATCGCATTGTTGATGGAAGCACGCCAACTTCAATTGGCAGGCAATCTTGTAGGCGCACGGATGAAAGCTATTGAGGCTCAAAAGCAAGGAATAATTTTCCAACCCAATGAAGACAGCCCAGAACAACTTTTATTGCAATTAAGTTCAAGCGCAAGAAATCAGATCGATGATCTTGTCACTCAAGCAACACGAAGCATGAACAGCACCGAGAATAACGATAAAAAAGAAGAGATTGCAAACCAAGCTCTTGATAATGCTATCAGTTTGTCAAAATCGTTTGGTCAGGACATAGCAAGCATTGAGGCCAAAAAGCTACAATTAGGATTGGTAAAAACCAAGGTCCCTGGAAGCGCAACGATAACAAGCGAATCTATGTTAGAATCAAACCAAGGTAAGATGATGCTTGAAAAATCGCGCCTAGAACTTCGAAGTGGCCAATTAGTGGCTGCTAGAAAACTTGCCGTGGAAGCATACCAAGGAGCATATGGAGTCAAGGAAGAAGCTGCTTCAGTTCTTCGAAGCATTGATATTGAAGATGTGAATCAAAAAATGCTGGAAACCCGTCGCGCCTTTGACGCAGCATTGTCTGCATATAACCGAAAAGATTACGAACAATCAAAAATAATGATTTCAACATTGACAGAGAAAAACCTTGATAAAGAACGTCAGCAAAAATTGAAAGAAATATTAATGACCGCAGAAATGCAACCAAAGGAAAAGAGCGCTCTTTCCTTGGTTAAGGGTACATCTGAAACTCAAACAAAACCTGCTCCTGCCAATAATTCAAATACCACTGTAAAACCCAAAGAAGAAGGTGAGATTGATCTTCTTGAAGCAACCAATCAGCTTCGTGAAGTAAAATTCGGCCAAATGAGGCAGCAAGGCTTGGATCTTCAACGAGAAGCAATGGAAAAATTCCAAGCAGGTCAAACCGAAGTTGGAATCGAGATGCTTACCGAATACTTAAATGAACTGAACAGCAACGATCTTGATCCAGGCAAGATGGCTTTTTTAAGAAGGCCAATAGAATCACGACTTCAGCACTTCAAGCTTATGAAAGCCCAAAAAGAAATGCTTGCGAAGGATGGTGGTCAAAAAGATAAGATCAATGCAATCGGGCAAAAACAACTTGCTGATGACAATAAGCAAAAGAAAGTTGCGGATCTGATGAAGCAATTCAATCAGAATTTCAAAGAAGGCAAATATCTGGAAGCAGAAAGTTATGCCATGAGAGCACATGAACTTGACCCAGATAATGCAATGGCCGCAGCAGGCATGAGCATGGCAAAGACCCAAAGGAACATCAATGTTGCAAAGAAACTTAAATCTGAAAAAGAAACATTCTTCCTGGATGGTCTTAACGCTACCGATAAGGTTGGGCCAGCTCTGGAAATGGACAAACCACTCGATACTAATCCAGAAATGGCTGACCGCCGCAACAAACGCAAAAACCTTACTTCCATCACCAGCACCACACGAAAAAGCGACAAGGAAAAAGAAATCGACAGTAAGCTTAGCATGCCGGTCAACCTTAACTTCAACAACATCCTTCTCAAAGATGCAATCGAAGACCTTCGAAGCTTTTACGGCATCAACATTGTGCCTGATATGCCTGCATTGGAACAAGAAGGTATCAGTCTCGACAGGCCAGTAAGTTTAAAATTGGAGCAGGTATCTCTTAAGAGCGCCTTGAATCTTCTTCTTCATAGCGTCCATCTGACATATGTAATTAAAGATGAAGTGCTTCAAATTACGACTGAATCACACGCCAGGGGCAAGCTTCAAACTGTAACTTATCAAGTTGCAGATTTGGTGGTGCCTGTGGAAAACTATGTCAACCCATTGCTTACAAATTCTTTATCCCCAATCCTAGGGATTTCTGCTAATCAGCAATCATCTAACAGCAGTGCCACCACTCCATTGATGAACCCAAATAGCATGACTGGGGGAACGCCAACAGGCACACCATCTGGTACAGTAACCAATGGCAATGTTTCTACCACGAAGAAAAGCAGCCAAACGATGGAAGAAATGCTGATTAAATTATTAACCAGCACCATTTCCCCCCAGGCATGGAACAACATGGGCGGCCCTGGAACTATTGAATATTTCCCGCTCACAATGTCTCTGGTTATCAATCAATCACCTGATATACAGGAACAGGTTGCTGACCTTCTTACGGCACTTCGAAGATTACAAGATCAGGAAGTTGCAGTTGAAATCCGCTTCATCAGTATTGCTGAAGATTTTTACGAACGGATTGGTGTAGATTTTAATTTAAACATTAAAACAGACAGAAACACGCAACGCTTTGAGCCACAGATTCAATCAGGACAGTACAAACCTTCGGGCTTCATTAACGATCCAAACTTTGATCGTATGATTGCTGGTATTACGCCTTCTGGTAATTTCACCAGTGACCTTGATATTCCGATCAAACAAACATCCTATCCGCTTGCAATGCCATCTTTTGGTGGTTACCCAGGCTTACCTGGAGCTGGTGGTCTTGCAATGGGTTTGGCATTTCTTAGTGATATCCAAGTTTTCCTTTTCATGGAAGCGGTTCAAGGTGATCGTAGAACCAATGTTATGCAAGCCCCTAAATTGACTATGTTTAATGGTCAGAATGCCAACATTATTGTTGCTGAAAACCAGTTCTTTGTAACAGGTGTGAATGTATCGACACTTATTAATGGCAATATAACCTTCGCCCCACAGGTTCAGGCTTTCCCATTTGGTGTTTACATGAACGTACAACCCCTTATTTCTGCAGATCGCAGAACTGTAAGGCTTAACATTCCTGTTACATTAACAAACCTTGTTCCTGGTCCCGTATCGCTGTTCCCTGTTGTGGTTCCTATTTTCCCAAGTAGTAGTGCGCTTTCCACGAACCCCGGTGATCCAATCACCTTCACCCAATACATCCAACAACCTGTAATCAATACGATTGCGGTACAAACCACGGTATCAGTTCCTGATGGTGGAACAGTGCTTATGGGTGGTATTAAGCGCTTGTCTGAATCTAGAAATGAATATGGACCACCAATTCTTAGTAAGATTCCCTACCTGAACAGATTCTTCAGAAATAATTCCTACGGCAGAGAAGCAGAAAGCTTACTGATCATGGTTACTCCTAGAATTATTATTCAGGAAGAAGAAGAGTTTTACCAAACTGGCTATAAAGCACCACCAAATGTGAATCCTTAAAAGGTGGTAAATCAAAAGGTGGTAAATCAAATTGAAGGCGGTGTGCTTAAAAGTAAGCACACCGCCTTTTCATTATATAACGAACAATTCACAAAAGGTTTAATCAATTGAATTTGCAGAAACCAAAGTTTTGTTATTATTCCTGTAAAGCAATACAAAGAGACACACAATCATTAAGATAAAGGCCCAAACATAACAACCATAAACTTGGGCTTCCTTGGCAAAATCATCTTCTAGAAGGCCTGTGCTTGTAAGGGTCATCAATAATGTAGCCACAACAATTGTAAAAACAGGAAGAATATAATTTGTCTTGGATCCCAGGCACATTGCAAGAAAATAACATAAAACAGCAAAAGGTAAAATCAATGTAACACAATGATGTTTCCATGTTCGTTCACTAAATAAAAGCATTCCAAGGCATACAATTGCAAATTCAGCAGCCAAGGCCCAACCGCCCCGGTTATTTGATGGGGTTTTGCAACAAAGAACTACACTTAAAGCAAAAAGACCAAGAGACCCCTTAAGAATCAATCTAATAACCGGAATTGGGAGATCGACCACATTGTGATATTCCAAAGGAGTATAAACCCCTTCTACATAATCAGAAAAGGAGGGACTATGGGTGAAAATCCGATACATAAGGCCCGGCAAAGACTGGTTGTTATGTTCACTCCAAACTTTCCCCTCAACGACAAAGGGATAAACCATTTCTGTATACCAAGAATAAAGCTGCTTTTGATTTTCACCAAATCCAAGAACCAAACTTGGAAAAACTCCAGGCCAAAGGAACAGCATCAACCCTAAACAAATACCTAACAGCATATTCCATGATCGTTTCCATAAAAAATAGGGGATGAAAAGTGCAGGCGTTACTTTGCAGGCTATCGCCAACCCTATGCATAGGCCTCCTGAAACATCCCAACGTAGTGTGTAAAGATGCAAGCCAGCAATTACCGAAAATAGAATAAAAATATTAACATTTCCATGTTGTAAATCTCCTGTAATTGGTCGTAATACGAGTAGCACAGTCAACGCCTTTGCCCATAAAGGGAAAGTCATCCCATGCTTCTCAATAAAATTAAATATCCAATGAAAACAAAGGATAAGCATAACCACTTTCATGTAATACCAAATCAATGCCATTACCATTGGCGGCATTTTAGCCAATGGATAAAGCAATAAAGCCATAATTGGGGGATTCGGATACTGATACTTCTGGGAAAGGTCTTCGCCCGCATCGAGTCCTAATATTTGAGGCTGCCACCGCTGGATTGCAGATCTTTTTTCTGACACTTTCATGGCATACTTAATACTTTGGCCAACAAAAAACAGGGTAAGAAATATCAAAAACCAAGCCTTGGCACTTAAACCAAACCACAACTTGGGTTCTAATACTGGTGGACTTTCCTTAGATTCCATGCCCAAATTACTCTCCTTGTTAACGATAAAACTGGTAAGATAGGCCAAGGTAACTCCAAAGAAGAGGTTTGGGCAATATCAACCCTTGGAAATAGTTTAATCACGGCATCCCCTAGCAAGACTCATTAGCCGATTTTTGCTACATTTACTAAAATTAATTTTCCAATTTTTGACCCCCATTTGCAGGATAAACTATGATTTCTAGTATGATCTTGATTTTTTCGCTTTCCAATATGCCTATTCATCAAGACTCTAAGGCACCCTATACCCCAACTATTTCCAAAGAATCGGAAGAGGCACAAAAAGCCTTGAGCGGGTTTAAAGTACCTAAAGGATTTAATCTTGGACTATTTGCGGCAGAACCTCATCTAGCTAACCCCGTTGCATTTACAATTGATAATAAAAATCGATTTTTCGTAGTGGAAACTTTTCGCTTACACACAGGTGTCTTGGACATCAGAAGTTACATGAAATGGTTGGACGATGACCTTGGACTAAAATCTGTAGAGGATCGCACTAAACTTCTTCAGAATATTGCTGCTGAAAAACCCCATGACTTTCAAAAAGATCACGACCGCATCAAAATTATCATCGACCGCAATGGTGATGGCAAAGCTGACTTTTCCGAAGTTTACGCTGATGGTTTTAATAGCATACCAGCGGGAATTGCCGCAGGCATTCTTGTTCGTGGAAATAAAACTTGGTTCACATGCATCCCTGACCTTTGGTTGTTGCAGGATACACAGGACAAAGGCAAAGCCGATTCAAGAACCTCATTGCACAACGGATTTGGAGTTCATATTGCCTTCATTGGCCACGATTTGCATGGTTTAACCATGGGAATGGACGGAAAAATTTACTTTAGCATTGGCGATCGGGGAACCAACATAACCAATCCTAAAAACCAAATAAACCTGCCCAACATGGGGGCTGTTTTTCGTTGCGACCAAGATGGGTCAAACCTCGAAGTTTTTTACAAAGGGCTAAGAAATCCACAAGAATTAGCCTTTGACGCCTACGGAAACTTATTCACGGTCGACAACAATTCTGATGGGGGAGACCAGGCCCGCGCTATTTATCTGGTTGAAGGCGGTGATAGCGGTTGGAGATTTGGTTACCAATTCATTGAAAAACCAAATGCCCGAGGTCCATGGAACTCTGAAGGCCTTTGGAAGCCTAGATTTCAAGGTCAACCAAATTACATCATACCACCCATGATCAACATGAGTTCGGGCCCTTCCGGCTTGGTTTACTACCCCGGAACGGGGTTCTCAAAAGAATACGACAACCACTTTTTCCTTTGCGACTTTAGAGGCGCACCCGCAAACAGTGGTATCTGGTCTTTTTCTTTCAAAAAGGATGGTGCAGGATTTTCCATGCAGAATCCAAAACAATTTCTCTGGTCGATCCTGGCTACCGATGTTGATTTTGGTCCCGATGGCAACATGTATGTATTAGACTGGGTCAATGGTTGGAATAAACCTGGCAAAGGCCGAGTCTATAAACTTTCAGATGATAAAGAATCAGTAAGCAACATTACAAAAGAAGTCAAAAAGTTACTGGGAGAGGGGTTTGAAAACCGTCCTGACATTGAATTAGTTAAGTTACTTGAACATGTAGACTTAAGGGTTCGTAGGGAATCACAATTTGCACTTGCTGCAAAAGGTTCAAGTTCCATTACAAAATTTGCAGGAGTAGCTACAGGCGAAAATTCACTATTTGCCAGAATGCATGCCATATGGGGCCTTGGCCAAATTGGTAGGAAAGAAGGGGATTCTGTCATCCCCGTACTACTACAATTGCTAGAAGATAAAGACCCTGAAATCCGTGCTCAATCCGCAAAAGTATTAGGGGAACTTAAAGCAAAAGAAGCGCGTAAACCTTTACTTCTCAGGCTTACCGATTCGGAACCACGTGTGCAATTTTTTGCATCTCAAGCGTTGGTAAAATTACCGTCAATTGAAAATTTACCTGGCCTGATTGAACTCCTAGATAAAAATCAGAACAAAGATGTTTACATCCGCCATGGATGCGTGGTTGCGCTTGCAGCAATCAATGATGCCAAGGCTTTATCTGCTTTCGCAAAAAACAGCTCCCCAGGAATTCGAATGGGAGTAACTCTTGCATTAAGACAGCTTGAAAGTGAAGAAATAAGTAACTTCCTAGCCGATACAAATCAAGAAATAACAGACGAGGTTGCCCGCGCAATCTATGACATACCAATTACTAAATCTTTGCCCGATTTAGCGAAAACCATATCTCTTGGTAATTCAAAAACCACTCATAATCTGAGGAGAGTTCTTGCCGCAAATCGACGAATGGGAACAAATCAAAATGCAATGGAAATTGCAAAACTGGCTGCAAATCCACAAACACCCATTGAAATTCGGATGGAAGCCTTGGAACATCTTGAAAAATGGGAGAATGAGGGAAAAAGAGATTTCGTAACAGGTTTAGCAAGACCGACACAAGCTGGAAATAAAGCTGATGCTATAAATGCATTAAAAACTAACCTACCGGCACTTCTTGGTGCGGAAGCAAAAATTAGCAAAGAGACAATCCGGGTTGCAGCAGCACTTAAAATAAATGAGATTATCCCAGAATTAATCGCATCCTTGAAAAACAATTCTTTAGATGGAAAATTTAGGGCGGATTCGCTGAAAGCTCTTAATTCTCTTAAGGCTCCAGAAATCAAAACCCTTGCTGAAACAGCATTGATTGATTCTTCAGAACTAGTACGAGCTGAGGCCATTCGGATTTATTCAAAGATTGAAACAACTTACGCTGAAAAAACGGCTGATACTATACTTAAAAATGGATCTTTGAAAGAACAGCAGGTTCTTATTGGAATTCTTGGAGAAACTAAAAGCCCGTTTTCAAAAAACAAGCTGAAAAGTTTGGTACAAGATGCAATTTCAGGAAAAACCCCGCCGGGCGTTCTTCTTGAAATTGGTGAAGCAGGATTAAAAGCTGGAGTTGAAGAGTCAAAATCTTTGATTCAAGAAGATATTACAAAGCCAAATGCAATGGCTTTTGCACTTGAAGGAGGAGACAAGGAAGCCGGTAAAAATATTTTCTTTCAGAAAATAGCTGTCGCCTGCCTTCGATGCCATAAAATTGCGGGGCAGGGTGGAGATGTTGGACCAGAACTTAACGGAATAGGAAGCAAACAAAAACGCGAATACCTGCTTGAATCCCTTATTTTGCCAGACAAAAATATTGCCAAAGGTTTCGAATCATTGATCATTGTTCTCTCAAATGGAAAAACCGTGACGGGTATTTTGAAACAGGACAAGCCAAATGAAATTACCTTAATGGATTTCGAAGGCAAATTGATCACGGTAAAAAAATCCGACATCGAAGAAAAGAAAACGGGTAAGTCCGCCATGCCTGCTGATCTGTACAAACAATTAAGCAAAACAGAAATTAGAGACTTAGTGGAGTATCTAGCCAGCCTAAAACAGTAAGTGTAAGGAAAAGGATGTTAAAGAGAGATCTGATTCTTGGCACAGCTGGTCATATTGATCATGGTAAAACCAGCCTTGTAAAAGCTCTTACAGGGGTTGATTGTGACCGATTGCCTGAAGAAAAAGCCAGGGGTATCACCATTGATCTGGGCTTTGCAAATCTTGATTTACCTGGTTTCCGAATTGGAATTATTGACGTTCCCGGACATGAAAAATTCATCAAGAACATGCTGGCTGGAGCAACGGGCTTTGATATTGCTTTAATAATCGTTGCAGCAGACGATTCAGTGATGCCTCAAACAAGAGAACATTTGGAAATACTTAAATTTTTAAAAATCAAACACGGAATTGTAGCTCTGACCAAATGTGATCTTGGCGACCCGGATACACTTGAAGTAGTGGAGATGGAGATCCGTGAATTGCTCGAAGGGTCCTCCTTTGAACACGCTCCAATAATTCAAACTTCAGCTACAACAGGAAAAGGAATTGCAGAACTTAAAAACAAAATTGCTGAAATTTGCTCTGGTATTGAAGCAAAAAAAGAGCAGCAATTTTTTCGCTTGCCTATCGACCGATCCTTCGCAGTTCATGGATATGGGGCAGTTGTGACGGGAACGGTATATTCAGGCAAGGTAAGCGAAGGCGATGAGTTGGAACTTTTCCCTGAAAAAAAAATGGTACGGGTTCGTTCTTTGCAATCTCACGCTAAGAATGTCAAACAATCTTCAGAGGGGCAGCGTTGTGCAATTAATTTGGCTGGAATCGATCATCACGAGGTATTGCGTGGGCAAGAACTTGCAACTCCTGGATATTTATTCCCTGCTAAAGTTATTTCAGTATTACTGCACTGTGCCAAGGATAGAAAAAAACCCTTAAAACATCGATTGCCCGTAAGGCTTCATCTAGGCACTTCAGAAGTCCTTGGTACATTATCCATATTGGAAGATGATTCAATTGCCCCCGGAAAGCCAGGCCTTGCCCAATTGTTTTTAAAAGAACCAGTAACAGCTTCTTGGGGCCAGCCCCTTGTAATCCGAAATAGTTCAGCAACTGCAACACTTGGCGGTGGAAACATTATCCAACCATTTGCAGGAAAAATTCGCAGGAGACACTCCCACTCAATTCAAATGCTAAACGATCTTGCATCCGGGTCAGATATTTCAAAACTAAAAGCAGCGGCATGGTTTGCAGGCTTTAAAGGGATCAACGAAGAGTCATTGCCCCTGTTTACAGGTATTGATCCAACCTTGATCAAAGATCAACTAAAACTAGGGCTGGAAGATAAGGCTCTTTTTGAAATCAACACATCCACAGGCAGAAAAAAAATAATCGACAACCAATTAATCACTGATTTAAAAATTAAAATAACCACTATCCTTGAGTCTCTACATTTAGAAAACCCTCTGATATCCACTCATGAACGCCAACGCATTACAATGGAATTAACTTATGCAGGCGATGACCTGCTTGTTCAAGACTTGATTGACCAGATGATCGTACAAAAAACCCTGGTCGGAAACAAAAGGCGGATTGGGTTGGCTGCTTTCAAACCAAAGTTATCAAATAACCAAAGAAAACTTATTGAAAAAATTCACACCACTTATCGAGAAGCAAAGTTTGCTCCGCCACCCATGGAAGATTTCATCAATCACCTTGGAGGACAAAAAATTCAGTTACAGGAACTTTTTAACCTTTGTGTTCAAGAAGGCAAGTTAGTATGCCTGCAAGACGACTTATTCCTTGAATATGATGTTGAACAGGAAATGCGTTATACAGTTTCTAGTGCGCTTGAATCTGGCAAAGGAATGACTGTTGCTGAAATTCGAGATTTGTTAAAAACTTCTAGAAAATATGCAGTGCCTTTCTGTGAACATCTCGATAAGATCGGAACAACTAGAAGGGAAGGTGATCTTAGATACCTTGCCTCAAAGCAAATAAACAGCCAGCAAGAAAAAACTTAGACCATGACCAATAAAAACCTCCGAAGCCTGCCAGCAGTACATGCTATCCTTAAAACGACGACCATTCAGAAACTAATTCTTTCTCATGGCCAAGAAAATGTTGTTTCAGAAATCAGGGTTTATCTTGATGAACTTCGAAACATGCTAGGCAAAGTTAATCATTCAAATTTAGAAACTTCCCCTGAAGCTATTGGACTCGCTGTTGGAAACCGATTGGTTACGAACTTCAAACCAAAATTAAGAAAAGTAATCAATGCAACCGGTATTGTTTTACATACTAATCTTGGACGATCACCAATGGCAGAAGAAGCTGCCAAAGCTGCTTATCTTGCTGCTTCCGGTTATATCAATCTTGAAGTTGATATTGAGACAGGCAAACGTTCTTCCAGGCAAGATTCTGTAAGAGAATGGATTTGTAAGCTCCTTAAATGCGAATCAGCCACCGTTGTTAATAATTGTGCAGCTGCAACTATAATTGTTTTAAAATCTGTCGCTGAAAATAGGGAAGTTATTATTTCCAGAGGCCAATTGATTGAAATTGGCGGAAGCTTTCGACTTCCTGAAATTATGAAAGTCAGCAACGCTATCATGAAGGAAGTTGGTTCAACCAATATCACCCGAATAAAAGATTACGAATCTGCCATCGGAACAAACACGGGGGCTCTGATAAGAGTTCACACCAGTAATTACAAGATAAACGGGTTTACTGAAAGTGCCTCGATTGAAGAATTAATCGCTCTTGGAAAAAAATACAACCTTCCCGTCATTGACGATGCAGGCAGTGGCGCAGTGATACCACTAAACTGCAATGGTTTCAATGAAGAGCCTAACCCCATTACCAGTATTTCCCTTGGAGCAGATTTAACCCTTTTCAGTGGGGATAAACTATTGGGAGGGCCTCAAGCCGGGATTATCGCAGGAAAAAAAGAATGGATCAAAAAGATTGAAAGCGACCCGCTAATGCGCGCCTTCAGGCTCGACAAAATGAATCTTGCGGCACTAGAGCAAACATTGCTGCTCCACCTTAATTCAAGCTCGGCAAGTCAAAAAATCCCAACCTTAAAAATGCTTTCGGTCTCCATGGACGAACTACACGAAAAAGCACTTCAACTAGAAACCAAGTTAAAACAAATCGGTTTTTGCGATAAAATCCAAGCTAAAATAAGTGAAGGATTTGCAGGAGGCGGAACTTTACCAGATCAACAGATGCCCACATGGGTTGTCGATTTTTCATCACCACTTATTGATACACAATCTTTATCTAACAAACTAAGAACCTCGGAGCCTTCTTTGTTTACCCGAATAAAAGACGACAAAATTGTTTTAGATTTACGAACACTGAAAAACGACGAAATAGACATTACCGTTCAAGTAATTCTTGGCGCACTTAAAACAAATTAATTACAATCAGCAATCAAAGGCTCGATAAGTTCGCTCAAGAAAAATAACTTACCCGCCAAAGTTGGCATAAACGAGCTTGGGATCCATGGTGTTGGCTCGTGCAACAAACTCATCCTTAATGAAAGGCCCTGCCATTGCATACCCCTGCCAAAAGTTCCATCACACCCCCCAATAATACCATCAGACTGCAAGAATAAACCTGGTCCTATGGTATTCGCAAATGCCGGAACTAAGGTGGTTCTACTTTTAAAACTAGTCAAGGAATTTTGCTCAATGGTTAAAGGATGAAGCTTGGCCCCTAAACGATGTGTTTGCAGCTTCCACTGTTCAACAGAATCAAATTCAGCAGCAAAATGCGGTTCCCAAAAAGCAATATGACAAACCCTTCCTATACCAAACACTGTGATAAGTTTCGCCCCTTTGGCTTTCAAAGCCTTTATTTTTTCAGCATAAGATGCAAGATTATTTCTCAAAGCAAAGTTTCGCTGGTTCTTAGGAACAGTAAGATGACCTAAAGGACCATAGAATGCTTTTTCCATTGCAAATTGAAATGATCCAGAATTATCTGCGGGAAGGGTGTTTCCGTCTGAATCTGACCATTCATCCATATTAAATCCATGAACATGCGAGCAATTCACATTCCATTGGTTTAAAAAATAAACTGCCCAGCGATACATGCCCATGGGGCCAACTGGAAGAATCATGGCAAGATCCCGTCCATTTTTTCGAGCATTAGATATTTCAAGTGCGATTTCATGCCCCATATAAACATCAAAATCCGAAAGATTTTGGCATGAAATAAGATTAAAATCGGGACTCCACCAGCTTTTTTTTTCCAGTAATTCGGCCCCAGAAACCTCTGCAAGACCATCTATTTTGGCCAAATCCCAACCTTTTGGAAAAAACCCCTGCATTAATGAATTTGATAGCGTGGTTAAAAGGTTCATTCTTTTTCCTTTAAGTTATTCCAAATATTTATCATAATTATTCAAAAACCACAGATTTTCTTGTATGATATTTCGCTGTAGAGGAGAATACTATATAAATACTTCCACGAATATGATTTAAGTGGATAAGGTTCTTACTTTTTGGAGGATTCTTGATGTCGAGCTTGAGATGGGTAGCTGGATTTGTTTTTGTTGCATTGGTCATCCCTTCGTTAGGGGCCCAAGAAAAATCAACAATCAAATGGAAATTTGAAAAAGAAAAAACCTTTTATCAAAAGGTGGTTACCAAAACCGTCCAAAAAATGAAGGTCACTGGAACTGATATCAATCAAGAACAAAACCAAACTTTTTATTTCAGTTGGACACCCGTTAAGCAAGACGGCGACAATTGGGAACTTAAACAAAAAATTGAAGGCGTAACCCTTAACATTGACATTGGTGGAACCAAAGTACAACACGATTCAACTAAAGAATCCACTTCCTCAACACCTTTGTCTGATTTCTTTAAAGCCCTGGTTGGAACTGAATTTGTAGTAACCATCAACACCAAGGACATGAAGGTTACAAAAATCACGGGTCGCGAGGAATTCGTTAAAAAGTTAATCAACTCTAATCCCCAAATGCAACCTTTGCTTGATAAAATACTAAGCGAAAAAACCATGGTAGAAATGGCTGAACCTACTTTTGGGGCAATTCCTAACATCGAAGTCACCAAAGGCGACAAGGAAAAAGGCTCCTGGAAGCGCACATCCTCCCTTGATATGGGACCTATTGGAAAGTACGACAATACATATACCTATACTTATGAAGGCCAAGACGAAAAAAAGATGGACAAGATTTCTGTTAAGGCAGATTTGGTTTACACCAAGCCAGTCACAAGTAATGCAGGCGGATTACCTTTCAAAATTGATTCTGCAAATATCAAAACTGCATCCTCAAACGGTCTGATTTTGTTTGATGCTTCCAAAGGCAGAATTGATCGATCGAGTATGAGTTTAAAAATTACAGGAGATCTTACCGTTGATATTGGTGGGCAAAAAACAAAGATTGAACTTGAACAAACCCAGGAAACAGGTGTTGAAACAATGGATGCAAATCCAATTTCAGTAAAATCAAGTTCAACTCCTGCGCCAGTGCCAACCCCAACTCCTGCTCCAAAACCCTAGGCTTAAAAGGTAAAAAAAAACAAAGCCCCGGACTAATCCGGGGCTTTGTTTTTTTCCTGCCTAAACTTTTCGATAACTCTCTGCATATCTAGGGGAATTGAGCTTTTCCAACTCACAATTTTGCCAGTAGCAGGATGTTCCAAACTTAAATAACAAGCATGCAATGCAACTCGACCAATTCCACTTGGATCAGGCTTAGGACGACCATTTAACGGCCTATCATAAATCTTCTCGCCGCAAAGAGGGGCATTGGTTTCACCCAAATGAATCCGTACTTGGTGTGTTCTTCCTGTTTCTAATTCACATTCAACAACTGAAATATCTCCAAGGGATTCTATCTTCTTGACATGGGTGACTGCCAACTCACCATTAGGATCTTTTAAAGAACTACCCCTGCGACCATCACCCCGATCGCGAACAAGAATTGAGCGGATTTCTTGACTTTCAATCTGGCCACGAACCAAGGCTATATAGCGTCTAGTGAATTTTTTTTCCCGCATTTGCTTGCCTAGAGCACTTTCAGCTTTTCGATTTAAAGAAAAAACCAAAACTCCACTGGTTTCTTTATCCAAGCGGTGAACAGCACGGACATAAGGAACCTTTTTTTTTGCATGAACAGAAAGAATATCCGGCAAGATATCCTGCAAAGTAGATGGCATGAACTTTCGATCTCTTTCCGAAAATTCTTTTTTATCTTGTGCATGATGCACAGTGGTAAGACCGCTGGGTTTCTCAACAATAGCGATATCATCATCAAAGTAAATAATTTCAGGCATAGGAACAACCATTCGGGCTTCGGCTTTTTTCTGCTTGGTCTTCAAAGGCTTACGCGATGGTTTTAAAAACACACGGGCACCGCCTCTAAGCGGTAAATTAGGATCTTTTACCTGTTTTTTATCGATAAAAATACAACCTGCAGCAAGTAATTGGTTACAAGATCTCCCATCAAGCTTAAGCGAAACTTTCAACCAAGCCAAAAGCTGGATTCCAGCATCCTGTTTTCGTACGTAATAATTTCCCGGCTTCATAATACCTTTTAATGATTGATAAATGGGTTATGGTTTAAAATCTGAAGAAGGCAATTTTTCAAAATACCTGACTTCTAGAAGTTCTGCATCAAGAATTTTCTTCCCATTTCTAAATGATTGAATTTTAACAGGTCTTTTAAAGCCGCCCAGATCTCGGAAGTCGGAAAAGTAATCTTCTTGAACTAATTTATTATTTTCGAATTCCCTTGTTTGTTCGGTTTTCACAAGAAGGCCGGTTTTTCTATCAAAAAATAAAAGAATGTCTGGCTTGGAAACTTCTTTCACTTTTATGCCATGAAGGGACAACTCGCCCGCTTTGATTAATCCAAGATCCGTAATTTCAAATTCTTTGCCCGTCAGCAAGGGCACAAGTCTAATTATTTTTGCAAGACGCATCGTTTCTTTAATTTGAATAGCAATGGGTTCTTCAGCTTTTTGCGGCTGACCATTTAAATTAACTAAAACCTTATCTTTGTCAAACACTTGAATGACATTGAAAGACTTACCTTTAACCGTAATCTCTTGAACTGTTTTCATCTGATCTGGTAATTGAACTGTTGTTTCTCCTTTAAAAGTAGCGTCCAATCCCGCAAACTGGATAGTACCTTTCATTTTTACACGATCAGCCCTATGCGTTGAAAGCTTAGTATACCCACCATGTGCCTCAATGGCTTTATTAAGAATCACAAGTATTGGTTCAGGTAATGTAGAGTTTTGGGCATCAAGATTATTTACATTTGAAAAAGACGCCATAATAAAAATGAAAAAACAAAGTGCTTTATTTTTTGTTGTCATGAAAGGCCTCGAGTCAAACAAAGAAACCTATAAGATAAGTAATATTATCAGTTCTAGCACTAAAAATGCGAGGCCAAGAAGCATGGATACGATTGAAATTTTCACCCAGAATCGTTCTGAATTTGTAAATATAACCCGTCTTGTAGAATCGAGTCTGGCGGAAAGCAAAATCAAGTCAGGAATTGGTGTGATTTTTTGCCCACACACTACAGCAGGGCTAACAATCAATGAGTGCTGGGACCCTGATGTCATTCATGACACACTTAATTGGCTTGAAAAATCCATTCCAAAAAACATGCCAAAATTCTTGCACGGTGAAGGAAACAGCGATAGCCACATAAAAACCGGGCTTTTTGGAAACTCATCGCAAGTAATCGTGGAAGAAGGTAAAATAATACTGGGACAGTGGCAGGGCATTTTTTTATGCGAATTTGATGGTCCCCGCACTAGAAAAATCCATGTTCAATGGGTTGGTAAACAAACCTAATCAATAATTACTGTTTTACTGCGGTAAGTAAATAAGAAGGATTTATAGCCTCAAATCGAAGAGAACCATATTGATTTAAACCTCGGGAAATCTGGACCATCAGCACTTCGAACTCCGGATCAATTTTGCGCATTGTATTTACACAAACATACAAGTTTTCAATAGACCCAACATTGACTACCATTCGTCCCTGTGGAACCAAGGTTTCAAAAACTGCATCCAGCAACCCGGTCACTTCTTTGCCTATTCCTCCTACAAAGATGGCATCGGGCCTTGGAAGCCCCTGAAAAACTTCGGGCGCAATGCCATGGATTGCCTTGATATTTCTTATCCCCATTTTTTCAGAGTTAGCAAGAATCAAGTGATAATCAGCAGCATCCTGTTCAATTGCGTAAACCATGCCCGAATAGCAAAGTTGTGCGGCTTCAATTGAAACAGAACCTGAGCCAGCACCAATGTCATATACAACGCTGGTTGGCTTGATAGATAACCTTGAAAGCGCAATAGCACGGATTTCAGATTGAGTAAGTAAACCTGTTTTAGGCCTGCTTTGAGCAAAAATATCATCTGGATTTCCAAAAAGTCTGGGAGTACAGGAAGTTGCAGGAATATCAGGGCGGCCCGGTTTGCGTTTAAGAATAATTACATTGAGTGGATCAAAATCCATATCAACAATTTCTGAAAGTTCGGCTTGGGTAACACGCTCATCCTTACCACCAAGATTTTCACAAACAAAAACCTTGAAGTAATCTATCCCCCTTGCAAGCAATCTCTTTGCAATCTCACTGGGGTTTTCGACAGTGTTGGTAAATATACCCACAGTTTCAGACACTCTTATTTTCTCGATCACCTTGTCCAAAGATTGATTTTGCAAGCTGGTAAGATAAGCATCATCCCAACTTTCCTTAACCCGGGCAAAAGCCATTTGCATGCTGCTAACATGTGGATGAACTTCAAAGCGATCCTTCCCAATTTTTTCAGATAAATATCGAACTACGCCATAAAACAAAGGGTCGCCACTTACCAGCAGGGCGACTTTTTTACCAACATCAAGCTTCTGCAAAGATTCCGATAATTCTTGAAGATCCGGCCCATTTTTTCGCTTTTCACCTTTTAGGCTTTCCACCAATCGGAGGACGTTTTCAGAACCAAAAAGTATATCGCACTGGGCTAGAATATCCCTTTCATGCGTGGTAAGGCCAAATAATCCATCGCTGCCAATTCCAATAACATGAATCTTATGTCCCATATTAAATTCCTGAAAAAAGACTGTGTAACCAAATGGAACTACAACGCTGATAATATCCGATCACTTGGAAAAACCTTATTCAAAAATGCAGCCATATGAACTGCAATTTCCTCCGGGTGGCTGTAAGGTAATAAATGCCCACCCCCTTTTATCACCACTTTTTCGCCATCAGGAAAAGCATTATACAAAGTTTCCCGTACTTGAGGGCCGATCAGAGGGTCAACTTCACCATCAATCAAAAGCACTGGTTTTTGAAAACCTAAGGCTTTGTTTCTTAAATCAATTTGATTAATCGCCGCTGCCAGTCTTCCGGTGGTGCTGAAATAAGCCTTACTTACACTTTTGACCAATCTTTCCCACCTATAAGAGGGTTTACCTTTAAACGCCTCATAATGCTGGCTTTTCATAACAAATTCAAGGTATGGAAAAGTGCCACCATTAAAGGGAAAAAGGCTTGCAAGAAAAGCAGAAGATCTCTCAATGAAATTTAATGGGCGATATACAAAACCGCCTTGCAATATTAATCCTAAAACAGATTCGGAAGTTTGAGATGCAAGATTTATAGATAATGTAGAACCAAAAGAAGATCCAAAAAGAACGACTGGCGACTTTACTTTAGTCTCTATGAAGTCTTTTATAAATTCAGTGTAAGAATCCAGAAGATTTCGATCTTTAGTGCTACTTCCCAAAACTACTTTGGGAATATCCAAGCCAATACAACGAAACTTGTGGGAAAGAATACTAGAGATAAAAACAAATGCCTCCTTAGAGTCAGCTAATCCATGTATAAATACGATGGTAGGACCTTGACCCCAAGAAAAGTAATTGATCTTACCTTTGGAACTCTTAAACTGATCCAGAGTTGCCAATTTTAGATAGCGGTTTACATCTTCCAAAATATTAGCTTCTCAAGTTAGAAAGCATACCCGTTTATTTACTTACTCGCAGTTTGTAAACCCGGAGAAATTGCAATTTTCTTAACTACGACAGCATCCGCTGTTTTCCAAATTATTACCTCGCCATTCCAAGCGCCGCCAGCTATTAAAGAACCATCTTTATTAAAAGCCAACGATAGGACCTGATCCGATAATCCTGCAAAAGTTTTCAAAGCTGCCCCTGATTCAGCATTCCAGGTTTTAATGGTATTATCTGACCCACCGGTTGCAATAAGGTTAGCTTTATCATTGCCTGCAATTTTAAGAATCTGGCCCGTATGTGCGCCAATAACACGCACCTGTTTACCTGCCCTTTCACCATCAAGACCAAAAAGCCTGAGTTGTTTATCATCTCCAGCGGAATAGCAATTCTTACCATCAGCCTTAAAAAGCACACCATAAACAGAATTTTGATGATCAGGGAAAGTTGCCAAAGACTCCTTGGCCGCAAGGTTCCAAACCTTCGCAGTTTTATCCCGGCTAGAGCTGGCAAGAAATTTCCCGTCTGGAGAAAATGCTGCTGAAAAAACCCAATCCGCATGGTTTTCAATCGCCTGCTCTAGCTTTGCATTTTCGATTCCAGAACTAATATCCCAAACATGAAGAAGTCGGTCACAACCACCTGCAGCAAGTTTTTTGCCATCACTACTAAGTGCCAGACATAGCACCTCGTCGTCGGTATCTAAAAGTTGTTTGAGCATGACTTTTTTATCATTGACCCCATCCAGAAATGAAACACCATCAGTTGTTTTTCCAGACGATGAAATATCATAAGCCCGAACATCGCCTTCCTCGCCTGGCCTTCCACCTGCTACAACAAGCTTGCCATCAGGAAGAAAAAGAAAAGCCATGGATCGTCGGGCACGGGTGTTAATTCTTTTTTCTAGTTTAGCAGTGTCAAGATCCCAGACAGTAATTTCATGATGGCCACCAACAACAATCTTTTTCCCATCTGGAGAAAACGCAATTGCAGTTGCAGCAACAGGGAAAGAATACTTGGCGGAAGGGGTAGGGGCTTTCCACCGGAGTCGTAATTCTTTCAATAAATCAGCTTTCGGATCAACTTCCTTGTCAATTTTCGCGCCTTGAGCAACCCATTGTTCAAGAATCTTAATCTTTTCAGACGAAAGGGCGTCCCCACTTTCCTTGGGTGGCATTCTTGTTTTGTCCGTGGCTTTTAAAACATCGATAAAATAGCTTTCATCTGGTTTACCAACAACTATAGGATCATCTTTGGTTCCACCATGTCTTAATGCCTCGTATTTTGTCATATCAAGCTTGCCTTTAGGATTTTTTGAACCATGGCAAGCAAAGCAGTTTTCTTTTAAAATTGGGGCCACATCCTTGATAAAGCTAATGTTTTGCGCGTTCGCAACATTAGAAATTAAGAAAACGCAGAGAAAAACAAGCGGTTTTGCAATTTTCATTTTAAGTCCCCACAGTCTAAAAAACGACAAAAAGTCATATCAAAGCCTTAAAAAGCCCATTTAGTGTTGGTTTGAAGAATCATCCTCAAAACCAAGGCAGGACTATTATGATAACAATTTTCACAAGAACAATACAACATATATGGCAAAGTTCTTTTAAACAATGTTATTGTGCCTGTAAGTATTATTCCAATATTCATTTAAATTAAAGAAACTCTGGTGGTTTTCTGAAGGATTCAGATTTTGCCTTAAAGTTTTAGGAGTTGCACCAGATGCAAAGTTTTTTTCCCGCCATTATTATTTTAAGCTCCAATTCCTTATTTGATGCTCTCAGCATCTTACTCATCATTCTTACAACTATTATTATTCTGATAAAAAAAGGTTCTGGCTCTCCCAAAATAACCATACATGGAACTGAAAATTTCACCAACAAGAATGGCGTCATTTTTGTAGCATCCCAAATCCGATTTGATGAGCAATTCGCTATGCTCAATTTACCTTTAAAGAAAATACTAGTTTTCGACATGTCTGGATTGGCAGGACATCCACCCCAGAACACAGCATTACACAATAAGATAATTTACATCCAACCGATTCTTGGACTAAGAGGCATCGTAAAATGTTTAAAAGAAGCAAGGGTGCTTCTTAAAAACAATGAAAACATCGGTGTTGTCACTGAATGGTTCAAATTCGAAGGTGGATTTGAAATCGATTCATATCGATTAATAAAGGCACTAATAAAAAACATAAATGCACCTGTGATCCCCATCCATCTCGAACAGCCAAAGGGAAGCAATTTCACCATCAGAAAAAAAGGGGTCTTCAGTCGCAATATCATTAACAATAAAACCCACTGGTATATTTTTGCGGGCAAAGCTTTAACCACTCTAGAAGAAGCTAAAAAGATTAAATCTGAAATCCAAGATCTTTCCGTGAAAGCGGCCAAAGTAACATACAACGATTTACCACTCGTACATATTGGTTTCGCATTACAGGCTTTAAGAACCCCTGAAAAACCATGCTTTCCTGACAACGTAAATCCAAAATTAAACCTTAATTATGGCAAAGCATTAGTTGCAGTTAGTTGCTTGGGAAATCAACTCTGCCATGAATTAAAAGATGAAAAAACAGTAGGAGTTTGGCTTCCAAACAGCACAGGAAGCGCACTGACAAATATTGCACTTGGAACAATTGGAAAGATTTCCGTCAATTTAAACTACACAGCTTCCATAGGAATATTAGAGCATTGCATAAAAAAATCGGGCGTAAAGACGATCATTACAGCCAAACGATTTACCAGCAAAGTTAACTGGCCCGAAATTCAGGGGATCAGATTGATTTACCTTGAAGATATAATGCAAAAAATAAGTCCAACTCAAAAAGCCTTAACTTTTTTGGCCAGCAAAATTCTACCGCCCAATATGTTTATTAAAATTATTTTAAAAGCGCATCAACCACACCCTGACGACACTTTGACAATTATTTTTTCTAGCGGCAGTACCGGAAATCCCAAAGGCGTAATGCTTACTTATAAAAATATTACGTCAAATGCTTGGTCAACCATTAAAGGTGCAGATGTCGATTTCACAGATTGCCTTTTGGGAGCACTGCCTTTTTTTCATAGCTTCGGGTACACAGTTTCCATGTGGACACCAATTCAAGTTGGTGCATCAATCGTTTATCAACCCGATCCCAGACAAGCTCGTGACATTGGTGCTGCCTGCAAAAGCTATCAATGCACAGCATACTTATCAACTGCAACTTTCCTAAGATTTTGCCTTAAAAAATCAGAGCCGGACGATTTCAAATCCCTACGAATATTGATTTGTGGTGCTGAAAAATTACCTATCCAGCTAGCCAAGGATTTTGAATTTAAATTTGGCATTCTGCCTTTAGAGGGTTATGGCTGCACTGAATTATCTCCAGTAGTTTGCATCAACAAAGGGGATATAAGGCTCCCTGGAGGAACCATTTTAGGGCAAATGGCAGGCTCAATAGGCCAAATTATTCCAGGAGTTTCAATTAAAATTGTTGATCCTGACACACTGGATAACCTTCTCCCAAATAACGAAGGAATGGTATTAGCAACAGGCGCAAATGTTATGAAAGGATATCTTGATGATCCTGAAAAAACCGCTTCTGTAATTAAAGATGGGTGGTACATCACAGGAGATATGGGCAAAATCAATCTTGAATCTTATGTCACTCTTACAGGAAGATTGAGCCGATTTGCAAAAATTGGCGGAGAAATGGTTCCGCTTGAGCGCCTTGAAGACGAGTTACATGATTTGCTTGAATCATCTGAAAGAATATGTGCTGTAACATGCGTACCAGATATCAGCCGTGGGGAAAGAATTATTGTGCTATTTCTCCCTTCTATTCTTGCAAGCTTCGATATTGATGTAAAAACATGGATAAAAAAATTATCTTCCAAGGGTTTACCCAACCTTTGGATTCCTTCAGAAAAAGATTTTCACCCCGTTACTGATTTACCTGTTTTAGGCAGCGGAAAACTAGACCTGGCAAGTTTAAAAGCCAAAGCTCTGGAAATTGCAGGTGAAAAAGCGTAAGCCAACCCAAACGGTTTAACCAATGAATAAAAACTGCAAAATAGTATTAGTCAGGCCTCAATTTGCAGGGAACATCGGATCCACAGCAAGAGTGATGAAAAACCTGGGCTTTTCTCAACTTGTTTTGGTATCCCCCAAAGCCAACCCTCTTGATGATGAATCCAGAAAATTCTCCTGCCGAGGAGAAGAAATCCTACATAATTCGACCCAAGTAAATTCAATCGAGCAAGCGTTAGTAGGCTGTTCATTTGTGGCGGCAACATCAAGTCAAACAAAGGGTTTGATGCGGGGAACCCTAACAAAACCAGTTAGGAATGCTGCAAAAATCTTATCAAAAGAAATAAATCACTCACAAATCGCATTGATTTTCGGGCCCGAATCTTCAGGACTGACTAACGACGAAATAAGTCTTTGCAATTTGCTCATACATATACCAACTTGCGACGATTACCCAGCACTTAATTTAGCAATGGCTGTTGCAATAACACTTCATGAAATAAAGATGGCCCAAGATGACAAAACAAAAGAAACCATCAAACCAATTGAATTGGCATCATGGCAGATGCAACAGCAGGCTTTTAGCACTCTTAAATTATCACTGGAAGAAATCCATTTTCTATTTGGCCCAAGGGGTGATACGCTTTTTAATGGCATCAAAAACATGATTTCTCGTGCCAAGCCTTCAAAACAAGAAATAAAATGGCTTATAGGCCTTAATAGGCAGTTAGCTTGGTACAAGGCAAAAATCAAAAGTCAAAACTAAATATCTAAATCATCAACCACCGCACGTGCGGCATGCTCCATAATAAACTTAAACCTAGGAGCAGCATCTTTTCCCAGCAGGTCTACAAAAGTCTTATCTGTCTCAAGATTCGAATCGATTTCAACTTTCAATAAAGTCCTGCTCTTTATATCCAATGTTGTAACAGCTAGAACGCTTGGATCCATCTCGCCTAAACCTTTAAAACGTGATATTTCTGGTTTTGCATTAACCCTAAGTCCAGATATTATTTCTTCTTTATGGATATCATCACGAGCCCAAAAAGTTTCTTTGCCTACATCCACTCTGAATAAAGGTGGTTGCGCCAAAAACACATGCCCTTTGCGGATTAGTTCAGGCATATGCCGAAAAAAGAACCCCAAAAGTAATGTCGAAATGTGATGGCCATCTGCATCTGCATCCATCAACAAAATAATTTTCCCATATCTCAATCCAGAGATGTCAAATTTCTCTCCAGCACCGGTTCCAATTGCGGTTACAAGATCATTCAATTCGGTGTTAGCCATAACTCGAGCAAGTGGTAGGCCCTCAGAATTAAGAATCTTGCCTCGCAGTGGTAAAATTGCCTGAACTTTACTGTTACGGCCTTGTTTAGCTGAACCACCTGCAGAATCACCTTCCACGATAAATAATTCCGAATCATCTAGGTTGGTGGATTTACAATCAGAAAGTTTCCCGGGAAGGTTTAATCTTCTAGAAGTTGCAGATTTTCGCTTTACCTCGGAAGCGGCTTCTCGTGAGGCAAGCCGGGCACGGGCTGAAAGAACAATTCTTCCAACGATTTGGTCTGCAGCAGTTTTGTTGAAGTTAAGCCATGCTTCCAGCGCTGGTCGGACAAATCCATCCACCAAGGCTGTCAACTCTGGGTTATTTAACTTTTCTTTGGTTTGACCTTGAAACATCGGTTCTCGAACAAACACTGAAAGAATTCCTACAAGACCTTCACGAATATCTTCAGCGGTAATTGAAATGCCTTTCACTTTGATATCGTGAGTTTCCATAAAATTACGAATAGCCTTGCCAACACCATTTTTCAGTCCATTTTCATGAGTTCCACCGGATGCTGTGCGAATACCATTAACATATGATCGAAACGACTCATCGGTAGATTCAGTCCACTGGAGGGCCACTTCCATTTTTTCACTGTCCTTGCGGCTGACAGTAAAAATGTTCTCAGTTACAGGCGGTTTTTGGCCATCAGCTACCAACTTGGAAAGAAACTCCGGAATACCCCCTGGATGCGTAAGATCAAATGTTTCGCCAGAAATCTGATTAATAAAAATAATCTTCATCCCACTGTGGATGTAAGACATATCCTCAAGATGCGACTTGATCCAATCGGGTTCGAATTGCGTATTTCGGAAAATCTCTGGATCAGGTTCAAAATAAATTGTAGTGCCAGTACCCCTAATAGTGCCAAGCTTTTCAAGCTCCCCAACCACTTTCCCTTTTTTAAATGTTTGGCGAAACTCTTTGCCATCTCTTTTAACATTTACCACCAGCTTTTTTGATAGAGCATTCACCACTGAAGCACCTACACCATGCAAGCCGCCAGAATGAATGTAATTATCACCCTCCCCAAATTTAGCACCTGAATGCAAAGTGGTAAGGATTAGTTCAAGGGCAGGCTTTTTATGTTTAGGATGAATATCAACAGGAATACCACGGCCATTGTCAACAACCGTGATTGCATCACCTGTTTTATGAAGGGTGACAGTAATTGAATCAGCAAACCCATTCAAATATTCATCAACACAATTATCAACAATCTCCCAAACCAAATGATGCAAACCTTTGGGGTCAACACCACCAATATACATGGAAGGACGTTTTCTGACCGGTTCAAGTCCTTCAAGAACCGTAATGTCCTTGGCGGAATAATTACTATTGGCGCTGCTCATAATATCTTGCCCGTTTAACAATTTAATTAATCAAACAAACCTTTGGGGCTACTTGGCTTTTGAGTTTCTGAATCTACAATTTCATCCCAATTGACCAACTTGATCGCAGGAGGAATAATCTTTGCAAACTCAGATCTTTTAACAGCTTCAAAACCTTTTCCACCCCTGGTTACCATTTCGTATTTACCCGGACGAAACTCCATTGTCTTACCATTTGTTGTTTCAACTGTCAAAAAGTCATCTTTACCAGAAATTACAACTCCACCCAGACAACAATCCTCTTCATCCAGTTTAATACCAATCACACCCTTACCAACCCCAGACAAAATATTTACCTCATCAATTGAAAAATGAATGATATGGCCAGACTTTGATGCAAGCATCAAACTCTTCTCTTTATTAACAATAAACACATTAACAACCCTGTCGTTTTCATTTAGCCTGACGTACATTCGACCAGCTTTGGTCGAAGCTAATCTGTGTGGCATTAAAGGGGTTCTAAGTACCTGTCCCTGAGAAGTAACAACAAGAATAAACGGGGGAACGGGATCATCACCCTTCCCAGGTTTAGAGGGTGGGGTAAAACGTTCGTCTGTGGTAATCATCATGATTATTTTGGCACGATCATTCAACCGGAAGTATTTATTTATTGGCTCACCATAGCCTGAACTTGCGGGAATCTCATTAGCCCGCATCGTAAAGGCAGCACCATCATCACTAAAGAAAATAATTTGATCAAGGGTACTGGCAGGAACAACAGCCAAAACTTCATCGCCTTCCCTAACACGAGTCCCTTCAACGGATGCGAGTCTGCCAATTCTTTTGACCCAACCATCACGGGTAAGAACAACATTAGTATTTTCGCGCTGAATATAAGCCTCGGGATCAAATTCAGTGGCTTCGTCCGCATCTCCAAACTTTGTGCGCCTTTTATCAGCAAACTTTTCCCCTAATTCAGCCAATTCGGATTTAACTACGCCCCAAAGTTTGCGTTTGGATGCAAGAATTTCCTCAATCCGATCAGCTTCCTTGGTTTTCTCACGCAATTCTTCAATTATCTTTTTAATTTCCATTTGGGCAATCTTGTACAATTGCGCTTCCAAAATTGCCTCTGTTTGAATGTCATCAAGACCAAATGCCTTCATCAATTTTTCAGAAGCGTCGGCCTTGCCTTGACTCTCACGAATCATTTTGATGGCACGATCCAAGGCATCAAAAATGATTTTAAATCCCTTGAGGATGTGAATCCGTTTACGCAATTGTTCAAGATCAAATTCGAACCTTCGCTTAATTGTTTCAAAGCGAAAATCAAGAAATTGTCTTAGAATCTGACAAATTCCAAGCCTCTCTGGCCGAGTTCGTTCCCGCCCGTCCGCATCCTTGATTGGAATCAAACAGGTAAAGTTGCACGCAAAATTGTCCTGTAATTGAGTGTGTCGATACAAATAAGCCATGATCAAATCGGGAGAGGCCCCCGCCTTGATCTCAAGTACAATTTTAATGCCCTCTTTTTCGCTGGATTCATCCACAATATTTAAAAGTTGAGGAACCTTCCGTTCAACAATTATCAGACCGATATCTGAAACCAACTTGCCCTTGTCCACACCAAAAGGAATGGAATAAACAATGATATTTCTAGTTTTATTAGCTTCTTCAAGTTTCCATTGCCCCTGGATCTTAAGGCTACCAGATCCTTCATCGTAAATTTTTGTGAGGGCAGGGCGGTCAATCAATATTTTGCCACCCAAGGGAAAGTCCGGCCCTTTTAACCTATCCAACAACTGGGAAGTGGTTGCTTCGGGATTATCAATCAAGTGAATACTTGCTTTAATCACATCGCCCAAATTGTGTGGCGGAATGTTTGTTGCCAAACCAACAGCTATCCCAGAGCTTCCATTAACCAGCAAGTTTGGGAACTGGGCTGGCAATACCACTGGTTCATCACGTGTGTTGTCGTAATTAGGGCGGAGATCTACAGTGCGCTGCTTTAATTCCAACATTAAATGTTCAGAAGTTTGTGCAAGCTTTGCTTCAGTATAACGTTCTGCAGCAGGTGCATCTCCATCGACTGAACCAAAATTACCTTGCCCCACAACTAATGGCACACGCATTACAAAATCTTGGGCAAGCCTTACCAATGCTTCATAAGCGGCAGTTGTACCATGAGGGTGATAATTTCCTGTAACATCGCCCACAATCTTTGCACATTTCCTTGGTCTGCCATCAAAGGTTAACCGCAAATCATTAAACATTGTGTAAAGAATGCGTCTTTGAACAGGCTTAAGCCCATCTCTTACATCAGGAATTGCCCGGGAAGTAATGACCGATAATGCATAAATGAGATAACGGTCGCGTGTTTCTTCCTTAAGCGCAACGGTCTGAATATTTTCTGCCATACTTATACCCCATCATACAGGGACTTGAAACGCTGAAGCATTTTAACAACTGATTGGTGAACTACCATCTACTAGCCAAAAAAAATCAACTCCGGACAATCTTAATGCCCGGAGTCAATATGTTATTTACGATTTTCTGCTAGTCTGCCAAGGGATGTTATGGGGCAGGGTAGGATTTAAGCATTTCAACCATCTGTGCACTGAAGTCACTTGGGATCGTTTCAAAACTGGAAATTTTCACAAATTCCAGCATTCTCTTCGATTTAGGGTTCTCACTTGCTGACAACATCCCCTTTTTAAAACTAGCAGTTATATTTTTATCAAGTTTCTTGGGATTATACCCTATAACTGCGGGAATAAATTCTTCGGAAGTCATAATTACCCTTAACTTCCCTGCAGCACCAGGTTTCTGAGACTTAAAACTCTCCCAAGGTGCAGAATCAGTAAGAACCGCGTCCACTTCCCCTGCAGCCAAACCATCAAATGCATCTTCTGCATCTGCGTTATTATTAATCTTTGAGAAAAATTTGTCAGCATTTGTATTTACCGGCAAAATACGATGCTCCATGAACAACCTGCAATGTTCTCGATTGCCCCTTGCCAACGAAACACTTTTCCCCTTAAGTCCATTAACAGATTTAATATCAGAGTTATTAGCGACCACCAGATAGGATTTTAACGGTGCCTTATTATTTACAGCAAGCATTAAAGGCTCTAATTCTGGGTATTTAAGTTTCGCCCAAGCAAATTCAAACCCATGAAAAACACCAACTTGAATCTCACCGTCACAAAGCTGTTTTCCTAATTTGTCGTAATTGGGCGTCATCACCAAATCGCCACTAAGTCCTGTTTGGCTTTCCATTACAGAACTAAATGGCTTCATAAGAATCTGCAAAAGAGAATCTGGAGTATCTTTAAAGATAGTCCGCATCATTCCGATTCGCACATTTTTGGGTTTTTCGTCTGCTTCAACCTTGCAAATTCCATATTGCAAAATGCCTAAGAGTGAGAGTGAAAACAGCCAGAATTTAATTCGCATAGGTTTCCTTATAAGGTGTAAAATCAAGGTGTAAAGTCATGGGAGGAATAACGACACACAAGGTTACGAACCAAGTTTATTTTTTGGTGATGGGTGGTGCAGTAAATCCGCCACCGCTTACCCTTTCAAGAGCAATCAACGCTAATGTCGCTTTATAAATTGCTTCATTCGCAGCAATTCTAATAGTGTTTGCTTGAATACCCGTGGTTATCACTTCATCCAAAGTGATTTTTCCTCCACGAGGATCAAATCGCTCTTTAAGAGACGCAGCGAGTTTTTCAGCTTCTTCAGCAGACTTAAGATAACTAGTTGCACGATTTCTGTTTTCAACCCAGCGCAGGTAAGTATTCTCTGCCTCAAGCACAATCAAGCTTTTTGCCTTGTCTGCAACAGCTTGGGCTCTTTCATGTAAAATCTTAGCTTGATTCACCCGGGATTTTTTTGAACCATAAAGATTTCCTGGCATTTCTGGAGCAATGGCACCAGGCCTATAATTTTCATCCAATGAAGCAATCGGCAAAATATTTGCATGAATATCAGAACCTGATGCAAAAGTTTTTCCTGTAAACGCTCTTATTTTTTCCTGCGCTTTGACTTCCAAACATGTTGCATCCACTGCGGATTGAGCTTGTATAATTTCGCCCCTTCTAGACTGAGCTTCCGCAATCACTGATTCCCTATTAACCTCAACATTTGGAAGCACCAATACTTTATCTGCTGTTTGCAAATCCCAATTTATATCTGTGATGCCAATCGCTTCTCTCAATGCTGCCTTAGCCCTTGGAACCCCTTGTACAGCTTCTTCTTTTTTTCCATTGAATAAATTCAAGTAAACATTAATCTGGTCTATCTGTTTTTTTGAAACATCATTTCTAGAACCCGTTTTAACTATCTCCTTTGCAATATCACCCAGGGTATTAAGATCATTGATACCTCGCTCTGCTACATCAAGCTGCTGGTTGGCATAAATGATTGAAACATAGGTGTATGCAATTGAAAAATTTAAATCTAATTCAGATTGTGAATAATTTGCAGTAGCTGCCGTCATTCCAGTCTGTGCTTGTTGCTTGCGAACAGGCAAATCTTTGGAAATAATTGACAAGAATCTCATCTTATTGATCGCATCTTGTTTTTCGGCAACGCCCTCAATGCCAAGTTGGGCGGCTTTAATGGAGGAACTGTTAGATCGGCCCATTTCTCGAAGCTGATCGATGTTAAAAGTGGGAACTTTGCTAACATTTTTTGAAATAACAAGAGGGGTATCCTGAGCAAAAGTAATTTCACCAGCAATTGCAAATTGCATCGCTACAAGGGCACCGCCAATGATCCATTTAATTGAGCCGGAGTTTAACCTTATTCGATGCAACATAAACTGCTCCTTGTAAGCTCAATTGTTTGTAATTTTTTACAATATCAATCGAGAAAATTTTTATCTTGTCTATCTTTAATCGACTCAACAAATATGGTTCTGAAATCAGGTAATGAATTCGAATGAAATTTTTAAAGGATTCGTTCCGTAAAAGTGGATTTGGAACTTGGGAGTGATTAGATAAAATGGAAGCATGGAGTAGATTGACAAATGTTTATTCATTAAGCTGGCCTTAATACTATTTACTTTTACATTTCTGAAAGATTCGCTAATGGAACTTGAACTATCGTCCGCATGCAAAAGAGCTTTGGATTTTGCTTTTGATCTGGCCTTCGAAGAGGGAAAATTAGAACCGGATGCGAAACATTGTATCAGCGCGTTACTAAATGATCCCGAAGGGCCGGTAGCAAATCTTTTAAAGGATTTTGGTTTAAAAGAAACTAGTCTTGTATCTGAAAAAATAACCACCAATGTTAATGCAAGATCTTCGGTTTTAGAATTTGCTAAAAAACCCTATATAAGTAATAAAATATTTCGAATTTCAAAAAAAGTCCTAGCCGAACAAGAAGGAACAAGCCTGGGATTCCTTGTTTATCTAGTAGAAGATTTTCATAACACCCAAATAATTCTTGAAGGACTTGGAGTTCAGTGGGAAAAACTGCTCAGTTGGATTGACAAACAACGCATGGCCCCGTTGGTTTTGGATGTTCCTCTGAATTTAAATGCCTCCACCGAAATTGATTCATGTCTGAGAATTATGGATGCTGCAGGAAACCGAGTCCGAGAGGGTCTGAGAGTAGTCGATGATTATTGCAGATTCATACTGAATTCGCCCGATTTATGCTCAACAACAAAAAAGCTAAGGCATGATTTCAATGAAGCACTTCGATGGATCCCTGCTAGCCTGCTTATTTCTCAACGAAATGTTGATGAAGATGTGGGCACAATCATCCACACAAACCAAGAATTAACAAGATTAAACGATCAGGATGTTTTTAAGGCAAATATCAAAAGGGTTCAGGAATCCCTTCGATCGCTTGAAGAATTTGGCAAATTAGAATCCGCAGATTTCTCGGTGGCAATCGGTGAAATAAGATACCGATCATATGATCTTGAACAAAAAATTTTTCGTTTTTTAAATTTATCTGAAAAACTAAATAGCATTAAAATTTATGGACTTTTAGGCACAGAGCATCTTACCCCCACATTCATGGATACGCTTGATTCTCTGCTTGAAAACGGATTGGATATGGTTCAACTGCGAATTAAAAATATTCCCGACAATAAATTGCTAGAACACGCTTTTGAACTAAAAACGCTAGTCGCACAAAACGGAAAAATACTAATTATAAATGATCGTCCTGATATCGCCAAAATAGTTGATGCTGATGGTGTACATTTGGGGCAGGATGACCTGCCTCTTAAAGAAGCGAAATCAATCATTGGAAGAAATAAAATCATTGGTATCAGTACCCATAATACAGAGCAGATTCACATGGCTATTGATAATGGCTGTGATTACATTGGGGTTGGTCCGGTTTTTAATTCTAAAACCAAAACTTTTAGCAAACTGGCAGGCTTGGAATTTGTTAAAACATCAAACGCCATTTGTACTATTCCCTGGTTTGCTATCGGTGGAATTGACCACCTTAATATTTCCCAACTTACCAAACTTGGTGTTAAAAGAATTGCAGTTAGCAATTCATTGTTCAACTCTGAAAACCCCTTAAAAACACTTAAGGCTTTAAAACATGCACTAGGTAATGACTAAATGGGAAATTAATTAAAAAAAGGCCAGTAAAAACTGGCCCTTTTAGTAACTTTTACAAAATTAATCCACCATAAAATAATCTCGAGCACTTCTTACATAAGGATGAGTAGGAAACGACATCCCTGGATAGCCTTTAGATTTTTGATTTATTGCATCACATCCAAATGCTGGTAATGGCCCGTTGCAAGGAGGGAATGGTGGTTTTACGTAATAATTAGGGCCATATGTTACACCATAACAATTTGTGTAATAAAAACCTGGCCCAGTCATGTCTGGAGCCTTAGGAATGTAATAAACAAAGTATGGTGGAGCTTGTTGCTGCGCATTTATTTGCCCGGAAAAGGGCACTGGTTGTGAAATATTTGGCTGGGATTGCTGGCCTAAAGAGTGTGAAACAACAAAAACCAAAGCTAAAATACTACTTAAAAACTTAATTTTCATAAGTCCTCCCATCCCTGGAAACATGGCTAATGAAAAAAACTTAGCACATAATTAAGGATCGAAGGCGTTTACTTTTTTTAATTAAGCCAATCAGACAATTGGTTAATGGCAAAATCCGATTAACCGCTAAATAAATAAAAGAAGCCATCGAGATATACCCGATGGCTTCTTTTCATACTACTCATACCAACTTAATTACCGGCACCAGGGATGTAATTTACCGGCATAGGTGGGAAGTTTCCACTGGCAGGCATTGCGCCACCCGCTGGCATCACACCATAGCCTGCAGGCATTCCACCGCTTACAGGAGGGCCGCCTACTGCACCGTTTGGAACAGCCCACTGAAGGCCAGGGCTTACAAAAACTGGTGCATAATTAACTCGACCGTTCGAACCACAGCCTGGTCCGCTATTGATTTGATATCCATGATTTTTATAGTAGGCTACCCAATCAATATTATCTAAAGCACCGTAGTATTTTTCCATTGCATGGTAATAGTCATGCCAAAACTTTTGAAGTCTTTCTTCTTCAGGGGTTAGGCATTTATATCGTTTTGCAAAAATATTGTACCAAGGTTGCCAGCCGCTGTACCCTAAGGAACCCCAGCTTGCATGAACATTATTAGAACCAATGGCCAATCCAGCCAAAACACCAAAAATTAAGGCAAACCGCTTCATCTCCGACTCCTTTACAGAATATAAGAGCTTATCGCTGTCGAAATCCATTTCGACCCCCACCTTGAGCGATACGCCCAAAGGCCTGCGGCATTGCCAAATTGTTTATCGCCGCATTTCACTAATAATCAAATCGGAAGAAATATAAGGAACAAACGGAATAATAGTGATTTGTTAAACAGATTTCCCAACCGGAGAGCCGAAAAACTGGCAGACTCGCCCTAATCTTCCTATTTTTACAAAATAAAAAAGTTACTAAGACTTACCTGATTGGAGCTTTTGTTGAATGCTATGAAGAAGAAAATTAAGATCGTACTCCATATTTGCAAATTGAACACGCGAATCAAATTTAATCAAGGACTCAATCTTTTTTTCGCCTGCAATTACGGTGCTATGATTTCGATTCCCAAAGTAACTGCCAATTTCACGATAAGTAAATGAAGAATTTTTCCGAGCTAGATACATTGCAAGGTTTCGTGGAAAAGACATTTTTTCTTCCCTGACCCCAGATTTTAAAGCACCAGGAGCTAACATAAGAAAAGTGCTTACAACTTCATCTATGTCTTGTAAACTTATCGACCTAAATACACACTTTACAAAACCACCAACAATAGTTCGTGCCAATTCCATACTCGGTAGTATGCGATTTATTCTTACATAATTAGATATTTGCTTTAAGACTCCAAGAATTACCCGAACATTACCTCGAATCTCTTTGCTAATATAGTCGACAACCTCGGTACTGATTTCTTGGTTCGACAGCATTGCCCAATAACGCTTTATTAAAGCAACTCTTAATGAATCTTCAGGAATACCAACAGAACAAATCATACCAGACATTAAACGGTCTAGCAGTTCGGGCATGATTTTCTTTGCCATTCTTGGATGACAATCCATTCCTACAATAATGTTGCCACCTTTTTGAGTGATAACATCAAGGTTAAGCATAAGTTCTTTTTGAGTGGCAGGTTTATCTGCAAGAAGGTGAACATCATCAAAAACAAACAATGAATTTGAACGAATTTTAGAACGAAATGCAGGCATGCGATTTTTTTGCATCGCAACAACAAACTGACTTGTAAATTCTTCTGCAGATATGAACTCTGCAACCAACAAGGGAAAGGAATTTTTAAAAGACCTATAAGATGATTCCAAAAGATGTGTTTTCCCACATCCTTGAGGGCCAAAAATCACCAATGGGCTTGTGTCTGTTCTTTTTTCAACACTTAAACTACGGGCCATTTCAAATGCTAGTTTGTTCGATTCCCCAACGACAAAAGACTTAAAATCAAGCCAGTCTCTTTTATGAGCATCTTTTGTTCCAGGCACTTTATTTAATGAAGTAACTTCTTTTGATTTAGCAATTGTTAAATCAGAAACGCTTACTTCCGGCGCACTTATTTGAACCGGGACCTCAACATTTTTCAATTCTGAGGTTGGCAATTCTGGATGTGAAATTTGAAAAACAACTTGCCTAGCACCGCGAATACAATCTTTCAGCGACTCTTCGATATCTTTACGAAACTTACTATTAAGCCATTCTAGAAAATGATTGTTAGGCACCAAAACAACCAACTTATCGTCATTCAACAAGAAAGAAACAAACTTCCCAAACCACAGATCAAACCGTGGTTTTCCAATTCGCGCAATAAGTAATTTCTCCAAGGTTGGAACATCCAACTCTTGAATGATTGGGGTAATCATACAACTCTAATATAAATCAAATGAACCAAGAATGATCAGAAGCAAAAGTAGTCGGGAAACAACGTTTGCCACCTTCAGAGAGTAGTAATTTAGACACTGGAATTTTTTTAGCAAATCAAATTTTAAAATCTTTTAAAAGTTCTTTATACAAGGTCTATTTTCCCCGAAAAAAATCAGCCCTCTGCCAAAAATAAAATACGCTTCTTTGTAATTTTCATCCCAGCACGCAAATATAATTTAATTGCAGGAAAATTACCTTCGTCAACAACGACGGTCAATTTATTGACTTTTTCTATTGCAAGTATTCTTAAAGTTTCATCAATCAAAGCACGACCAAAGCCCTTTGCTCTATATTCCTCCGCAATACCAAAATAAGCAATTTCGGCTTGATCTTCATGTTTTACAACAAAAACTATCCCCGCCATTATTTCTCCAAATTTCGCCACCTGAGACCCTTTTGCATCCAAAAGTGGGTGGTAAACCAACGAATTAAAAACATTGGTAATATTTCTGAATTTCAATCCTTCCGGACAGTCAAGAGTATTTGTCGAAGTACGAAAAAACAAATCATTTAATTGTTCGAGGGAAAAATCACTAAAAGGCAAAAAATGAAGGTTGATATTTGTACTAACATTTGGAACATAAGCACCGACACTTAATGTCAGGTCAGAAAAATTTGTGATATATCTCATTCCAGCTGTAATAAACAAATGCTTTATTCTATCGATTACCGAATTTGAATCGATAAACAATTGCTTACCAATTCCTGATGTTGATTTAAAAATAACACTTAAGCAATCACTTATTACCGATTCCACATCTTGATTTAATTCGGTTGTGGATAGTTCTGAAATAAAAATATCAAGTTCGTAAAAATCGTTGCATTCTTGAACTGCACTCACATAAAGCAATGGTGTTTTCTTGAAATAATCAAAAATTGCTTGAACTAATACATGCTTCGTTTTAACTAATGATCCAAAAAAATTCACCAACTCCAAATTAAAAGGACAAACACAACTAATCAATTGATCAATTGTGTCTGCTTTGGAATCAAATGCTTTAATTTCAAAACTATTCCGCAAGTTCATCACCCTATCCCTTAAAGGACCAGATGAAAAACTAAACTATTTTTGGCCGGAACCAACACCAAATTGAGTCGGGGTATCAAACATTCGATGCCCAGTAGAGGTAAAATCCCTCCAACCAGTCGGACTCCAATTTAAATTGTTTTTACAATTCCCTGTACCAGTTTTTTCGGTGCAAGCTGGTTGAAAATACAAATATAACGGGGTGGGCCTTACCCCTTGAGTTCTTGGCCCAGAATAGTTTCTTCCTTGATTTTCTTCTTTATTACCCATCCAGGCCTTAAGTTTAGTTAAACAAGAACCAGTATTTTTTTTGCAGGTTTCGCAACTGGACTGAGAGTCAGAGGTACTATTAATTGAAGGAACAACCAAGTTGTCGCCACCAACTGCCGATCCAATGGCCAAAAAAAACACACCAAGCGAGTTTACCAAATACTTATTCATGATGTTTACCTTACCCAAAGTAAAAAACCGATAATCTTTGAATGTAATCGGCTGCACTAGTGACCAAGAAAAAGCTTAAAACCTAAAAACTCAAAATAACGTATTCTTCAGCAATAATAATCGATCAATCTTAACCAATTGTCCATTTAGATGAGCTTGACAGTTACATTCTGAATATAAAACAAATAAAATTACAGAGTAGAAATCCAATAACTGTTACTTTGAAAATCTGGAAAACAATCATGGCTCCTGGATATCCTTGCCCCAATAAATCCTGCAATTACATGTTTCCAATCGAAGCAATGCAAGGATTACAATCAATTACTTGCCCAAATTGCAAAAAATCATTCGCAGTAAGAAAACCCAGTAAAAATATTCCAACTTCACCAACAAAATCCCCGGGGGTAAAACCTGTCATGGGTCGAGATGAAGTCGGAGAAAATCAAGGGGTGGTTTTTGAAACAAATCCAGAAATTAAAAGCACAATTTCAAATACAAAAAAACTTCCCTCCAAAAAGAAGAAAAACGATGGGCTGACTTTATCACAGGTTTTCTTCCTTGGAATTGGAATGTTTTTCATTTCAGTAAGTTTTGCAGCATTCTATATCATCGGCTTACCACTATTGAAAAAAGAAATAATAAACGAAACAAAGCAACAGGCAGGAGGTAATGCAGAATTAATTGACGCAGATTTCTTCACATTCAAACCTTTGAATTTTTACACAAAAGATCAAAAAGTTGCTCAAACATTACAAACCAAATTTGCATATATCGGAAAAGAAAAAGACCTGTGGCTTATGTATTACAAAGATTTTAAAACCAGAAATCCCACCAATACAGAAATGCATCAAGAGATGATTTCGAGGCTAAAATTGTTCCTACCCAAAAATCTTGAGTGGGAAGAAAAACCCGAAGGGATTGAAATTGGAAAAGTTCCCTTTAAAAAATTCATATTTGAAGGAACAAAAGAAGACTCATCAACATGGGTTGGCGATTGCTACTCTTCAAATATTAATGGAGTGTTTTTTCTTATAATTTGCATTGTTCCCATTGATAACAAAGATTTAGTTCAAGAAACTTGGGAGAAATTTAATCAAGGATTAACAATTAAATTGAATGCTAAAATTGACTGGAAACCAACACCTAGAAAAACAAGATTGGTAAACATTGAAAAATTAAAGATGTCTTTTGCTGTTCCGGAATTGGTATGGCTTCCCCAAGATGTTAAAGATTATGACACAAACCCTGAATCTGTGTTTATTGGAAAAAACTCCAGCGATTTGGGGGATTTTTTAAATCAAAAAGCTAAATTACAGGTATTTGCGCTACCAAAACCGATAAAAGATGAAAAAGCCTGGGATATGGCGGAAGAAAAGCTATTCGAATTAATCAAAGAAGAAAAAACGGCTGATACTAAAATCGAAAAGTTTGCTGATACAAAGCAAATATTTGCTGAACTAAATAACAAAAACATTAATGCAAAAGTTGAAAGTTTCGCTTTCAAAGTTGATGAGCAAGTTCAAAAAATGATTTTTTTTGGTAAGTACTCAAATACAAATGGAATCTTGGTGTTTGTTTGCGAGATACCCTTTAAAACAAAAGATTATTGGTTTGAAGAATTAAATGACATTTTAAAAAGCATTACCATCATGGAATAGTTAAAAATCTAATTACTTCCAGTGCGATTCTTGTACATTATTTTGAAGCTGTTAAAGGCATAAAACCTTTAGCTTTTTCTGGGACCGGGGCAAAAGGAACAACAGCTCTGCCTTTTTCCCTTAATTCTGCAGCTTTTTCCAGTATTTCATCCTGCCTCACTGTTTTAGCGGGCTGTAAAGCATAACTAAAACGATGAATGTCATGGATTTCAAATGGAAAGAGGCTTTCAGCTATAAAATCTAGTGGAGGATACTCGTACCAAGGAGAGGGCACCTTTTGTTCGACATCCAATGTTTCATAACCATCTTTAACCAACTTAAAATTATATTTACCATAATAAACAAAATGTTCATCCATGGGGGTAACGCCAATGGGTTTTCCATCTTTATAAACCATTGCCCCTTGGGGGAAAGAATCAATGGTATATTTACGAGTGACACATCCTGTAAATACAACAAGAAGCAAGACCATTGGTAAACAGCGTAAAAACATTATTGCATCATCCCATTACAAATCACCATAAAAACCTAATTCTTAAATTTAAAATTTGTAATCCATAAACGGTTAAAATCAGGTAACATTAGGCGTGATAACTAAAATCCCAATTAGGTCAATAGATATTTCATGCATGATTTTCATATAAAATGTTATTTTGAGGCTTTAATTTGATATTTTGTAAAACTTAGGTACTATAAGTCCTGTGTTAATTTAAATTTTAAAGATGGAGAACTGATGGCTTCATTCGACCAAATCGAATGTGCTGTTTTAACGGATGTGGGCCTAAAGAGAGGCTACAACCAAGATAGTAATTATCTAGCCCTCGCTTCAGATGAAACACAATGGCAGGAATTAGGCCATGTTTTATTGGTAGCAGACGGAATGGGTGCGCACGCAGTAGGCGAAAAAGCAAGCGAACAAGCAGTCAAAACAATCCCCCATGTCTTTAGCAAGCATGTAAAAGACGGGGCTCCAGAATCATTGCGCAAAGCTTTTTATGAAGCTAATTCAACTATTCATTCTTGTGGGCAGGAAAACAGCGAATTTAGAGGAATGGGCACAACTGCAACCGGAATCGTAATCCGCCCCGAAGGAGCTTGGATAGGCCATGTTGGGGACAGCAGGGCATATCGAATCCGGGGAAAACTTGTTGAACAACTCACATACGACCATAGTCTTGTTTGGGAATATGCAAGGCTAAAAAAAATTGATCCAGAAGATGTCAAGGATATACCTAGCAATTATATCAATAGATGCCTTGGCCCCGAGGCAATTGTGGAACCAGACATTGAGGGCCCCCACAAAATAGAACCTGGCGACTGCTTTTTAATTTGCAGCGATGGCCTAACGGGCTTAGTCAAAGATTCAGAATTAGGTGCAATTACCAGTTGTTTATCGGCCCAAGAAGCTTGTAAATTGCTTGTTGATCTAGCAAACCTTCGCGGTGGTCACGATAACATAACCGTGATCGTTGCAAAAATTAGCGGCACCTCGCAAGGTTTAAATAGTTCAAATACTACTGATCAAAACACCACTTTATTCAATAAAGCACTTGATCGATTCAAAAACTTAAAACCGGGCATACCTTGGTGGTTCATATGTTTAATGTTTGGCCTGTTTTTGGCTATTTGCTTGATCGGTATCAAAGCGTTGGACCAAAGTCATAGTGACAGCTTTTTAACTGGCGATTTGGTTAAGTTTTCTGTCATTTTTATTGCATTAATCTTTTTTATTGCTGGATCAATAGGCTTTTTCATTCAATTCCAAAACTCTAAGGAAGAAGAAACAATAGCGTTCCCAACACCTTCTGCCAGAATCCACAGAAAAACTTTAATCGAAATAACCCAAGCTTCTCTGTCCAAAATGGAAAAACAAATCGAAGCCTTCCAAAAGCGTGCAGAAATTAAACATTGGGATTTCAATTCTGAAGCATTAGAAAACCACAAATCACTTGCTAAAGAAGCTGTTTCCAAAAATGATTTTGCTGAAGCATTCAAACAATATTGTCTTAGCATGCTTCTATTTTCAGGACCTTGGATAAAGCAACGAAAAGAGGATTCCCCTATGGAAATCTTCTGGGGCAAATAAAAATCAAAATTAAGAGAAAAAGAATCAATTAAAACATTACAATAAATATTTAAATTCAAATACTCATCAAAATATTAGGCCGCTTTGCAAGTTAATAATGTCAACTAACATAATAAACCCAAGCACCGTATCCTTCATTGAGCAAGTGCATTTAACTCAATCTAAGCCTTAAAATTACAGCACCAACTTCGCTTTCAATTTATTTTACAATGACTAGAAAAGCCCAAGAGTAACTCGAATTACGTACTATTAAAGCAAAACAACATTTGATATGAAAACGTACACTGAATTTAAAATTTTGAAACCATGGAAATGGTTGCGTAAAGGTATGAGGTTTAGAAACAAAAAAAGGACCTCTACAAAGAGGCCCTTCTCAACACAATCCTAAATTGAAAAACCAATTATTAGCCCGCAGAAACAAGTTCACGTTTATTCTTTTTGGTCTTGGGAACTCGAACCTTATGATTAAGAGCTTTATCATTGGGTTTACGTAAATCCCAAACAATCCCAAACCAAGAGAGAACCACCAAAATGCTATAACTAATATCAATTTCCCACCAATAAAACCCTTGATTGGCGGAACTCTGGTAATGGTGGTGATTATTGTGCCATCCCTCACCCATCGTTAATAAAGCCAAGATCAAACTATTTTTGCTTTCATCTTCGGTGGCATAACGTTTGTAGCCAATCAAATGACTGAGCGAATTTATAAAGAATGTGCAATGATAAACCAAAATCGTACTAACAAAAAAGCCCCAAACCAAACCAGAAAGCCCCATGGTCAAATAACAAATTACAGCAAGAACAAGTCCGGGAATGTAATGATAATTATTAAGGAACTGAATTTCAGGATACTTGGTAAAATCTTGGATATTTTTTTCATCGTAGGGTGTATGTTCTTCGGAAAGAATCCAGCCAACATGAGACCACCAAAAACTCGTACGGTGAGGGGAATGAGGGTCAGCAGGAGTATCTGAATATTTATGGTGTTCGCGATGATGAGATGCCCACCATAGCGGACCTTTTTGCAAGGCACTGCAACCAAGCCAAGCTAAAACAAACTGAAACCAACGGCTGGTTTTATAAGCTCTATGCGAAAAGTAGCGGTGATATCCAGCAGTAATTCCAAACATTCTGAGAAAATAATTACCCACACACAATAAACCAACCTGCCAGGAAAATTCAACGAATAGTGCAGATAAACAAGCAACATGCATAAAAATAAAAGGAACATTTTTAGCCCAATTATGGGCATAATATGAAAAGCCAACGGGTTTTGATAAAAACAAAGTCTTTTTATCAATCGCTGTAGAAGACATTGTGAAACCCTCCTAGCATTTAAACAAATAAAAAGGTAAACACTTCAACTAAAGTGCTTTTATTTGCTAATCAAAACTATACCTTCTTGATTGTAATTCTGGCTTTACGAATTGCGCTCATTTTTCTCAACTGAGCACGGCGGCGGGCTTCGCATGGTTTTTCGTAGTATTTTCGCTTACGTAATTCTTTTTGGATACCACTACGCTCAAGCAACTTTTTAAATCTTTTCAAAGCCAATCCAATTGGCTCCCGATCGTGAACTCTCATCCTCAATGGCATAACATTTACTCTGTAAAAAGCAGTTAAAAATCTAAACACTCAGAAGCTAATATAAAGCATTTCCCATTAATTGCCAAGATGATAGTCTATAAATTAAGGATAATCTATTTATTCATAACCAAGGAAACATTTGCTATGAGTCAAAACCCATATAAAACCATGAATTATCAGCTTTTTTACATAAAAAAGCCAATTTTAACCGTAATTTATACTATTATCACATTTTTTTTAGGGTCAAGTCTTGGTTTTTCAGCCGATTGGCCACAATGGCTTGGACCAAAAAGAGACGGTGTTTGGAACGAGACTGGGATACTTACCAAGTTTCCCAAAGGTGGGCCAAAAATGCTGTGGTCAAGTCCTTTAAGCGGTGGTTATGCTGGCCCCGCCATTGCAAATGGGCACGTATTCGTAACAGACCGACAAACAAAGGATGGCAAAAATGAATCTGAGAATCTATTTGCCAGGGCCAACTCAGAAGGTACCGAGCGCCTACTTTGCCTTGATGCCTCGAATGGAAAAACAATTTGGGAATTTTCCTACCCATGTACCTATAAAATGGCATATCCATGCGGTCCGAGGTGCACACCGGTTGTAACTGATACCCTTGTTTATTTTTTAGGAGCCATGGGCGACCTTTACTGCATCGATATTAAAACAGGCAAACCCATTTGGAATAAGTCATTTGTGAAAGATTATAATGCCCCTGTTCCAGTTTGGGGATTTTCTGCTCACCCGTTATTAGATGGAAATAAACTAATCTGTTTAGTCGGACCTAAAAAAATTGCAGTCGCTTTCGATGCGAAAACCGGAAAAGAACTTTGGGGCACATTGCAGCTTGAAAAAGCCGAATCCGAAATTGGGTATTGCCCACCGGTAATCTTTGAAATCGGAGCAACCAAAAACAATCGTCATCTTATCATCTGGCATTCTGAATCATTGAATGGACTGGATCCTGAAACAGGCAACCTTCTATGGAGCGAACCCTTTCGTTTAAAAGCAAACCTTTCCATACCCACCCCAAGACTAATTGGTAATAAGATATTAGTTTCATCCTTTTATAACGGATCAATGCTGGTTGAGATCGACCCTGAAAAAAAATCATCAAAGCTGATTTGGAAGGGCAAGGGCAGGGGAGAGACCCCAAAGCAGACCGATGGTTTACACTCAATAATGTCAACACCTTTTGTAGAAAACGGTTATATTTTTGGCGTTTGCAGCTATGGGGAATTAAGATGCGTCAAGCTTTCCGATGGGGAACGGGTTTGGGAAAACCTTAGCGCAACAGGTTCGCAAAATGAACCTGTTGAGCGATGGGGGAATGCTTTTCTAATAAAACACAACAACAACTTTTTTATATTCAACGAAAAAGGGGATCTAATAATTTCCGAACTATCACCTTCAGGTTATAAAGAGATTGATAGGGCCCATTTAATAGACCCAACAGGAATCGCACCTGCGGGGGGCATAAAAAGGAAAATTGTTTGGAGCCATCCTGCATTTGCAGATAAGAAAATATATTTGCGAAACGATAAGGAGATAAAGTGCTACTCATTGGCTCAGGAATAATTTATTCCAATCCAAGTTTTTTCATCCTGCTAACTAGAGTACTGCGCGCAACGCCAAGACTGCGCGCAACCTTAGATTTGTTGCCGCCATGTTGCAACAAAGCTTGCAAAATCTTGTCTTTTTCCCTGCGAAGGTAATCGAATTTAGACTGATCTGTAACTTTAATCAACCCTTGCCCGGGATTGGCAGTTTCTACAGAAGGATTAACATCGTAAGACATAGCTTTAATTTCATCGGGCAAATCATCAACCATAAGGGAATTGGAAGAAGTGATAACAACAGCCCGTTCGATGACATTTTCAAGCTGTCTGATATTACCTGGCCAAGAAAAAGCCCGGAGGCATAAAAGAGCATCATCTTCAATTGACACAATCGACTTGCCAATTTTGGCACAAGCTTTTTGCAAAAAGTAATAAGAGAGTTCCGGAATATCATCCTCCCGATCCCTCAGTGCAGGAATGGTTATTGGGAAGACATTTAGCCTGTAAAAAAGGTCACTTCGGAATTTTCCCTGCCGAATCAATTCTTCCAGATTTTGATGCGTGGCAGCAATGATTCGAACATCAACCTGAACAGGAACATTGGATCCAACTTTTTCAAATATTTTTTCTTGAAGAACCCGCAGCAATTTAATTTGAACTTCTTGATTGATATCACCTATTTCGTCAAGAAACAGCGTGCCGCCATTGGCGGCTTCAAATCTTCCGATTTTATCCTTAATAGCATTGGTAAAGGCACCCTTAACATGCCCAAAAAGTTCGCTTTCCAATAAACCAGCTGACAAAGCTCCACAATGAACTTTTATAAAAGGCTTATCAGATCGAGAACTTTGATCATGCAAAACCTGGGCAACAACCTCTTTCCCGGTGCCACTTTCACCACGAAGTAAAACAGCGGATCCGCCAGCCGCAACCTTCCCAATTAACTCGATTACATATTTGATTTCCGAACTCGATCCAACCAACTTTTGAGATTGGACATTTGGCTGAACCCCTGAGGCAGGGCTGGTCGCCGCAAGGTCAACCATTTGCCCATCAATTGATTCGGGGGCCTGAGAACTGCGGGATAACTGTGATTGTAAAGCTAGAATTCGGTTTTGCTGCTCAGCGATTTTTACAACTTTATCCTTGAGCTCGTTATTAAGAAGATCAATTCTTTTATGGCCTTCTGCACTGACCAAACCAAGCACAGTTATCTGGGAAAAGGCCGCAAGCAAATTAAGATCATCAATTGTAAAAGATCCAGAACCTTTCTGACCCAGCACAAGGAATCCCGCCAGATCCTCTTCGTGCTGCAGTGGAACAATCGCAACTCCACCAAGTGAATTTAGCACTTTTCGTACTGCAGGATCTCCAGGCATGGAAACTAAATCCAAGCAAACAGATTCCCCTTTAAATAATACTTTTGCGAGAATATTATCATTATAAATCACCTCTTGCCTAGGTGCATTACCGAGGTAATCAACCAGTTTAAATCCTTGGAAATCTGGAGCTTTCAGATAAACAGCTCCCTTTGGAACCCCTAGAGACTCGGTTGTTGTCAAAAGGAGCCTACGAGCCATCAACAAAGGGTCAACCAAGTTTTCGATAGCCTGACTCATTTTTCTGAAAGTTTGATCCAACTTGATTTTTTCTTTAAAAAAGCGTCTATCAAGTGCGGCTTTCATCCGGCCCCGCAATCGATCGAGCATTAAAATAATAATCATTGCCGTACCACTGACCATCGCCACTTGGGAAAGCGAAGGCTGCTCAATAACCTGAGTCCCCACCAGCAACATTCCGGAGAAAACGATGCCGTAATAAATCAATCCCGCAAGACTACTCATCAAAAAATAAGAGAATCCACTGGAAAGATACTGGCTAAGCTGAATGAGTTTATAGCGGGTAATACTTACGGAAAAAGAAGCAGTAACGAATAAGGATGCAGCAAACATAGGCCAGGTTGTACCACCACGACCAAATCTGGAAGCGTCCGTAAAAACGATGTAGCCAGAATAAACAATAGGGGCAAGAGCTGCGACACAACCCATAAGGATCCATTTGGCCTGAATACGCTGAGTCTCATCAGAAGCACTTCGAAAACTGTGAATCAAACACCCAATACATCCCAAAAACCAAACAAAAGCAACTGCGAGATAAAAATAAATTTCGAGCAGCATTTCGCGCAGAATAAAATTCGCCCCTTCAGCCGAGGCAGCATCCACACCATAAATCAAGCGAAGCCTAAAGTACCCAGTAACCATCAAAAAAAGAAAAATGCATGGAACTCCATAAACTACTAAAAAAGTCGTAAATGGGCGCCTCACTAAAAAAAGTTTTTTCTTGGGAAAGATCATGAAAAAGTGCAAACTTACTGCGGGTAAAAAAATAGCCCCAGCTTGAAAGCAAAAAATTAATACCGGCTGAGTTGCAATTCGCCACCAGTGGTATCCCCCCATATAGGCAACTAGGGAAACAAGACCCAAAATAAAAAATTGTCTTGCAGAGTCTTCTGTCGGTTTCCACCACAAAATCAAACCACCAGCAAAAACCATGGCCATCTTTAAAACCAACCAAAGAAAAGAAGGGACCATATTTTCGAATGAAGTTTGCCCGTATACAAGCACAGACTCATGATTTGACTGATCACTTGGACGATAAAAACTCAATCGAACTGTATTTATAGCCCCATTCGAAGAATCTCTGAAAGGTAACTGCTGCACAGTTCTTAAAAATTGAGGCCAGGTAAATATTGGATTTCCATCCAATGCTGTAATCTTATCACCAGTTAAAGGCAAATCTTGATCAGAATTCAATAAGTTTTCTTTTTGAAAATACTGGATATCAAGTGAAAAAGCAGCACGAATACCAATTTCAGGATAAGACCAACTGTAAAAGACAACAACAAAAGAAAAAACCATGGCAAGAATAGAACCCACCAGAACAAGGGCTCTATTGTGAACCTTAGCCTCTCTTAAAAAAGCCCAGACTAAAAATTTTGGCGATAACAAGAACAAACCCCGAATACATGCAAATGAAATATTTCTACCGAATCACAAACTCAACAAAATCCATGGTACACGATTATTTTTGGAGATGCGATTTGTTTTTACAATTTAACGAAAATTAACGAAATAAACCCCAAGAATCAAAATCAATACGATTTTCGACAAACTTGTAGATGATTCGCTAATTGCTCTTTATAACCCCCAAAGCACCTGCTTTTATTTAATAATGCTTCATAACCTTAAAAACAACTGATCGATCAAAAAAGTTAATTCGCCAAAACTAACGAAAATCACCGAAAACAAACAGATTTAGATTTTGTCAAAAAAACCAAACTAGCGGCACGATTATTGCTCACATTAGACATTAATGAACCTATGAAACAAAGGTAATTAACCTTCTGTAAATAGTTCGCAAAGGGAACCTTCTTGTGATTTCTACAAATGCATGGAATAGCATATTCACCTCTTTGTGCCCAAGTCCCAACCAAATGGATTTTGTAAGCTTAAGTAATTACACTGCTAGAACAGCAATCTGGGGACAAGGCCCCCCACTTGTAGTTCTGCCAGGGATTGCCGGAGGGTTTGAACTCTTGGGGCCAGTGATTAGCGAACTGTCAAAATCATTCAAAGTCTATAGCTATCAATACCAAGGTGAAGACAATTTTTTTTCGACACGGAATAGCCTCTCTTTCTCAGATTTTGAACAAGATCTTGATGAAATATTAGAATTTTGGGGCCTAGAAAAACCAAATTTATTCGGAGCCTCTTTCGGAGGAGCCCTAGCATTAAAATATGCACTTAAACACCCCTACAAATTAGGATCAGTCATTACGCAGGGAACTGGCTCAAAATTTGAGCGGGGTATGATCCAGCGATTAGCTGCGCTAATCCTTTCCTATTACCAATTACCCGATACTAACCCTTTGGTAAATCAGTTCTTCCGCCTATTTCTAGGAGGAAAATCTTTCTCAAACGAAAAAATTGATGCTATTGCACGAGCATGCTGGTCCACGGATCAAGCGGTCATTAATAGTCGGCTGAGAATTTTAAAGCATTTCGATATAAGCAAACGCGGAAGAAAAATAGCAGTGCCATCGTTATTTCTAAAAGGACAAAAAGATATCCTATTGAGCCAAGAGAATTTTGCCCAATTACAGGAGGTAAGCATTCAATCCGAAATGCATATTCTTGGCGGATTGGGCCATTTAGCTTTCATGCAATCACCTGACTTAATAGCTAAGATAATCAGCGACTTCGTATTCAACCAAACCGAAATCGATGATATTCATGCACAATCAAAGAAATTAGCTTAGCCGTTTATGTTGTTATCTGCATCATTTACCACTTTAGCAAGAAACAACTTACCAATGAATGACCGCTATTCTTGCGTGGCGTTAAAATCAATATCGCCAACATAAAACTGGGGTGCAACCTTACCTGCAGAAACCCTTCTATAGCGCTGGTAACGAAGTTCAAAAGAGGCGGTATAATCAAATACTTTATCAGTTTTAAAAACACCATTTGAACATTTACGCATTGATGCAAGCCAAACTCGGTCAGGCCTGAAAAAAGCTGAGGAAGAACTCTTTTGTGAAGACCGCACATCAAAGCCCAAGAATTTTTCCTGCCAAGGCAATGTTTGCATAACACACCAAAGAAATCCTGAAATAAAGTAACCAATGAAAAGCCCGATTAAAGCTCCTCCAATATTATTCACCAAGTGTTGATAAGTAATTACTGAAGGAGCCAACTGCATTGTTAAAATTTTCAAAGCACCAAAAGAAACTAAGAAAATACCAATCATTGAAATGGCGTCCTCAAATCCATCCACTCCAATATCTTTCAAATTAATTTCAAGAAATTCAGCAAAGGGTTCATAGATCCCTGCAACAAAAACAAATGCCAAAAACATATTTGCAAAATTACAAAAAGCAATGAATAGTCCCTCTTGAAAAAACACATAGGAAACAATCAGCATTAATAAAAAAGTTGTAAAAAACAGCATCTGATCATCCCTTAATAATAACTTATTTACAGACCCTTAATATTTCCTGTATCGAGGTATTTCCTGCAACAACCTGCCGAAGTCCATCCTCTTGAAGATATTTCATTCCTGTTTTAACAGCTTCCTCCCTAATCGCCCCAATACTAGGATTCTCACGGATCAGATTTTTAATATTTTCATTAAGCACAAGCAATTCATAAACCCCAGAGCGTCCCCGAAAGCCAGTACCGCCACAATATTTGCAAGGTGGAGTGTCATCCATTTCTTCTTGCTTGACTTCAGATTTAGATTTGTAAAAGAACTCATACTTCTCAGGCGAGAGATTGAACTTTTTTAGAATTTCTGGATTGGGGCGATACTTGACTTTGCATTTGGGGCAAAGCACCCGCACCAACCTCTGGGACAATATTGCACTCACAGAATTTGCGATCATAAATGGTGCAACCCCCAAATCAAGAAGCCTTCCAAAAGCTGTGACCGAATCATTTGCATGAACAGTGGTAAAAACCATATGTCCCGTTTGAGCTGCCTGGCAGGATATCTCTGCGGTTTCTTTATCACGAATCTCACCTACATAAATAACATCGGGATCCTGTCTAAGAATACTTCGAAGTTCAGAAGCAAACGTTTTGCCTGCTTTTGGATTAATTTCAATCTGGGTCACATTATCAATCTGATATTCAACAGGGTTTTCAAGAGTAATGACGTTTTTTTGAAACCGATCAATCTCCGAAAGACAGGCATACAGCGTAGTACTTTTTCCCGCCCCTGTTGGCCCACAAACAATTAGCATTCCGTGGGGCTGATTAACAATCGCCTCAATTTGATCTTTGAGTTTGTCACGCATTCCAAGCTTTTTCAAACTGCCCATTGATTTAGAACCGTCTAAAATTCTGAGCACCATTTTTTCACCAGCGACACTACCCGCAGTAGCAACGCGGAAGTCAAGTATGATAGGTTTCCTGGATTTTTTTTTAGGAGGATCTTGATCGTTATCGCCATTTGAATAATCCAAAACCTCAGCAGAAAAACTTCCATCCTGTGGCTTGCGTTTTTCTGAAATATCAAGATTTGCAAGAACTTTTAAAATATTTACGATGGCGTCCCCGGTTTGTCTGGTTAAAGGCTCCCGCTGGTTCATGATTCCATCGATGCGAAAGCGAACCGTCATGTCTTCTTTACCAGGTTCCAAATGAACATCTGTAGCCCGCATTTGAAAGGCCTCGTAAATAACTTCCAGTGCAACTTGGTAGTATTCAGACTCCTCAACCCGGGAAATTTTCGTGTCGCCCCCTGGCTTGTTTTTATCGTCACTTTTTCCAATAAATTTAATGGGTATATTTTTAAATTCTTTCGTACCTTCTGAATCAAATCTGAGCTTGAGGTATTTTTCAGCTAAAGATTTCAAATGCCCAATAGTAAAAAGTTTTTTGTCATCAGGAACAGCAGTATTTCTGACAATAATGTAAATCAGGATTGGCACGAAAGCAGCTAAAATCAAACTTGCAAAAGACAAAAAAGGCTTGGGAGAACCCCAAAACACTAAGCCACCTAAAAGTGCACCGCCAATAACAACCGTATTCCAGAAACTTGCACCAATGCCTAAATCAGATGCATCCTCATCAACCCATGAAGCCGAGTGAATCCAAGCGGCATAAACCGCAACAAAGAATCCAATGGAATAAAGATGAAAATAAAAACCTTCTCCCCGAGGAAAGGAGCTTGCCCAAAGTTGAATCAAATTAAAAGTATCGATCATCAAATGAAAATCTCAAAGCCAAAACTAACAGGCAAGCGAAAGCTTTGGCAATAATCTCAAAACCAGATTATAGAATCCCGGGCGCTGCAACCTTAATCCCTTTAAATGCCATTTTCAACTGCTCTGGATTCGGTGCATACTCAAGCGCTGTCACCTTGTCGATATCGCCTCTCTCCACAAGTAGCCTGAGGCTTTCAGTGAAATCCATCATGCCTTCTTGATATCCGATGCGGATGGCATCAGGTATCTTGGTGTCCTCTCCCTCAATAATCAATTTGCGAATTGTAGGATTAACAATCATGATTTCATTAGTCGGAACGCGGCCCTTCTTGAGACCTTTAACCAACTTTTGTGCAATCACTGCTTTTAAGTTGTTAGCAAGGGCCTGCCTGATTGCATTATGCTTTTCTGGTGGAAAAAGATCAAGAATACGATTAATGGTAGTTCCGGAAGACGCCGCATGAATAGTTCCAAAAACCAAGTGACCTGTTTCAGCAGCATGTACTGCTGCCTCGAAGGTTTCTACATCGCGCAACTCACCCACAAGAATAACATCAGGATCTTGCCTCACCGCATCCTTTAAAGCTTTATGCCAATCGATGCAATCAAGCCCGATTTCACGCTGATTAAAATAAGCTTTCTTATCATTAAAAGTAAATTCGATGGGATCTTCGCATGTTAAAATGTGTAATGGTTCAGCCTCTGCAACATAATCTAACATTGCAGCAATTGAAGTACTTTTTCCACTTCCCGTAACTCCAGCAACCACGACCAATCCCTCGCTGAATTTACAAAGTTTCTCGATTACTTCTGGCAATCCAAGCGATTTAAAACTTGGAATAAAGTTGTTCACCCTACGAGCAACCAAGGAAAGTCGACCTCTCTGTCGGAAAAGACTAACTCGGAATCTGCACTCATCCTGTCCAATAACATAAGAATAATCGACACCGCCCTCGTCCTCTAAAATTTTGCGCTTTTTAGGTTCAAGCAACGGAATCAAGAGCTTTTCCATATCAGTTTGGCTAAGCGGGCGCATCTCCATTCGCGTGATGTCCCCACGAATACGCATCATTGGGGGGCAATTAACCTTGAGATGTACATCCGAGGCCTCCAACTTCATAGCCAGCCTGAATATCTTGTTAATTTCAGGTTCCTTAGATACATCAGGAGTGGAGTGGGTCGCTGCAACAGCAGGAGTTGGAATTGATTCTTTGGTTTGAGAACTTGTTTCACTAGATGCCATTGATTATCTCTCCGTACTATTAAAACAGAATTTAAATTAGTCTAACACGAACCCCGGCGTTTGCTAGAAACTTCTTGGTGTCTTGAATTCCATGCTCATTGTAATGAAAGATACTAGCAGCCAATGCAGCATTAGCCTTACCAATTGTTAAAACTTCCTTTAAATGTTCTGGAGCACCAGCCCCGCCACTAGCTACCACAGGAATGCCAACTGCTTCAGCAACAGCCCTTGTCATTTCAATATCATAACCGTTTTTTGTTCCATCTGCATCCATGGAAGTTAAAACTATTTCCCCTGCACCAAGAAGTTCGATTTTCCGTGCCCAATCAACTGCTTCCAAGCCTGTAGGTTTACGCCCCCCCTGAATATGGACTTCCCAAACTTCTTTATTGTCTTTTAAGACACGCTTAGGGTCAATATTAACCACCGTGGCGCACCTTCCAAACCTACCAGAAATTTGGCGGACGATATCTGGATTTTTAACTGCGGCCGAGTTTATACTAACTTTCTCGGCACCAGCTTGAATAAGAGTAGTCGCATCTTCAAGAGAACGAATTCCACCGCCAACAGTAAAAGGCATGAATATCTGCTCTGAGACCCGTTTGACGATATCGAGCATAATAGCTCGACCTTCATGGGTTGCAGAAATGTCCAGAAAAACGAGTTCATCGGCGCCTTGTTCTTCGTATCTCCTAGCGACTTCGACAGGGTCGCCTGCATCACGAAGATTTAAAAAGTTAACACCCTTAACGACTCGCCCTCGATCCACATCCAAACACGGAATAATCCTGGCAGTCAGCATAATCTAATTGGTTCCGTAAAAAATCATTCAAGGCACGACAAAATTGCAAATAAATCAAAGAACCACATACCTTTACTCATTATTACAGCATTTGCATGACAAATTTATAAATATATCAATAATTAATTAAACTTTCTAAATCGTTGACATGATAATAGATATGGGTTAATCTAGTGATCTTAGTTATTCCTGCCTTGATACCTAAAAAATATAGGTGACTCATGATAACATTGTACGGAAAAAAAAGTGACTTCTGTGATGGTGTATCGCGTAGAGACTTCCTAAAAATTGGAGGGATATCTTTTGCGGGATACAACTTGGGTCTGTCTCAAATTTTAGCTGCTAAAACAGATACCACTAATTTAAAATCGGGTGGATTAGGCCATAAAGCAATCATAAATGTGTTTTTGGGCGGTGGTCCTCCCCATCAAGATATGTGGGATTTAAAACCCGATGCCCCAGTTGAAATCCGTGGTGAATTCAAACCAATTTCTACTTCAGTTCCTGGTATTCAAATTGGTGAAACTTTCCCACTTATTGCTTCCAGAATGCAAAATTGTGTTGTTATTCGCTCTATTGTTGGGGCCCAAGGTGGCCATGATGCAATACAGTGTATGTCTGGCTGGGCAAAAAGTTCCCTTTCTGGAATTGGTGGCAGACCCAGCATTGGTGCAGCTTCTGCTAAAATTCAAGGACCCGTAGACCCGTCCGTACCGGCCTTTGTTGGTCTTGCAGCTGATACAAAACACATGCCCTGGTCTGATCCTGGCACTTCGGGTTTTTTAGGAGCTGCATATAAATGCTTCAGACCAGAAGGCCCCGGTATGAAAGATCTACTTATTAAAAACGCCAACCTTACTAGTTTGGGCGATAGAAGATCATTATTGAAAAGCTTTGATAATCTCAAACGAAACCTAGACCACGGTGGCAATATTGAAGGCCTTGATTCTGCACAATCTAAAGCCCTTGATGTTCTTACTTCCAGCAAACTTCTCGACGCTTTGGATATTAACAAAGAATCCTCCAAAGTTCGCGAGCGTTATGGTGATGGAAAACCCTACAAGTTCCAATATGATGGTGCACCCACGGTCAATGATCACCTTCTAACAGCACGAAGGCTTGTTGAAGCAGGTTGTAGGGTTGTCAGTCTTTCTTACGGCAGATGGGATTCTCACAGCAAGAATTTTGATCTGGTTCGAGATCATGGAGCCAAGCTTGATCAAGGGTTAACAGCATTAATGGATGACCTCGAATACCGCGGTATTCTCGATGATGTTACTGTAATTGCATGGGGCGAATTCGGTCGAACCCCTCGAATCAACAAAGATGCTGGTCGCGACCATTGGCCTCAGGTTAGCTCTGCGATTATGTTTGGCGGGGGCATGAAAACCGGTCAAGTTATTGGTTCAACCAACAGACTTGGCGAACACGCTAAAGACCGCCCTGTTACTTTTGGTGAAGTATTTGCGACCCTTTATCATAATATCGGGCTAGACCCCATGTATCATACTCTGATCGATCAAACTGGCCGACCACAACACTTAATCGCTGAAACGCCGATCAAAGAGATTATCTAAAGCTATACAGCAAATAGACTTAAATCGAGACGCAAGTTTTAACAGTACTTGCGTCTTTCTGTATAGGTTACCTTAATTTCAATTAGATCGAGGTATTATTGATTATTTCTGCTGCATTATCTTTGTTTACCTTATTTGTAACGGGCCAAATTCCTCCGGGAATGGCTCATCCCATTTCTTTTAAAAATGAAACACAAATCCCTGTACTCCTTCAAGTTAAAAGCATTTTTAATGGGCAATTACTTCGAGACCGCCCATACTTAATTAAACCGGGCGAAACATCGCCACCAATTCAGATTCCTGGAATTAAATCAGTAAGCATAAGCGATGCAAAAAGCCCTCGCCCTTTAGTTCAACTTCCTCTGCCCCAATCAAACGAAGAACTTCAAATTGCAATTGTTGGAACAGAAAAATCAATGAAGCTGGAATTACGTAAACCAAACAATTAATCAGTTCTAAAAGTATTAAAAAAAACTTAAGGCCTTCTGAGGTAAAGCTTTATTTCTTTTGGCAACTTTCATAGTGAATTTTTTCAAGTTTTCGTGCACAATACATTTCTTGCCAGTCCATACAAAGTTGATTGTGCATTTATTTCCTAAAAGGACTCCGCAGTTACACCAAATGGCATCAATAAAACATGAATAATGATACTCCCCAACCAACAAGACTAAGATTCCTGATTCTAGGGTTGGTATGCTTTCTTTCGATGATCACTTATCTAGATCGTGCAGCATTTCCTAATGCACAGGTACAAATCCAACAAAGCTTTGGTTTTACCGATGTCAGCCAAATGGCATGGGCCATGGCCGCATTTAATCTAGCTTATGCACTATTTGAAATACCAACTGGATATTTGGGAGATGTTTTTGGGCCTAAAACGACATTAATTCGAATCGTAGTTTGGTGGTCCTCTTTTACAGCAATCACCGGTCTAGCCGGTCTTGCATTTGGCACTTGGTTCACATTTGGTTTTGGCATGCTTATAGTTGTAAGATTCCTATTTGGGATAGGCGAGGCAGGAGCATATCCGAATATTACCCGCGCCCTACATAACTGGCTCCCGGTAACTGAACGTGGTTTTGCCCAAGGCTTGGTTTGGACTTCTGCACGTATTATGGGGGGACTAACTCCCTTGCTTTGGCTCATTTTTGTTATCAAGCTCGAAATTTCTTGGCGCATCGTTTTCTTTTTCTTTGGTGCGGTTGGGCTTCTTTGGTGTTTCGCTTTTGCAAGAATATTTAAAAATAATCCAAATGAGCATCCCTTGGTAAATGATGCAGAAAAAGAACTTATTCTCAAAAACAAAGTTGGCGAAACAGAACAGGCTCATGCCCACATCCCATGGGGAAAACTTTTTGCTAGCAGAAACATGGTGTTTTTGTGTGCAATGTACTTTTGCTTAAATTTTGGATGGTATTTCAATCTCAATTATTTGCCCGCAATCATGAGTGAACAGTTTCAAGTAAAGCCTGAAAATTGGCTCGGGGCGCTTTACAAAGGTGGCCCCATGCTTTTGGGGGCTTTCGGCTGCTTTATTGGTGGCTTTGCAACCGATTGGTTTTTAAGACAAGGAAAATCAAGAACTTGGGCCAGACGAACTCCCGCTGTTTTTGGAAATATCGCTTGCGGATTGTGCTATTTTTCAGCACTTTATTTCTTAAATCAAAAAGACCCAATGTTCTTTGCAATCAGCATTGCTTTTGCAGGATTTTGCAACGATTTAACCATGGGAGCCACCTGGGCCACCTGTCAGGATATAGGCCAAAAGCATGCTGCGATAGTTTCAGGAACCATGAATATGATCGGAAATTTAGGAGGATTTGTGGTCACCATTTTAACAGGCAAAATTCTTGAATGGTCTAAAGTCATGTATGCAGTAAATGGCGCCACTAATCTTACAGGTAACGAATTAGCAAAGGCCCAATTTCCTGGTTACCAATTCAATTTAATTATGTTTGGCCTTGTTTACATGGTTGGAGCTGCTTTATGGTTTGGCATAGATGCCAACAAACCAATATTAAAAGATGACCCTAACAGCTAAAATATTCCCTAAAGTATAGGCGAAAGGCTCTTGCTAATGCAAAAGTTGGAATTACAAGATATTCTTCCTTTGGAAGATTTTGAGACCCAACGCAAACAATTTTTTGAAAGCCATATCCGCTACATCGAAAAATACAGAAAAGTAAGACTCGGGCCATCTATTTCACTTGTTTTTGAAAACAGACAAACTTTATGGTTTCGAGTTCAAGAAATATTCAGACTCACTAAAATTGCAGACCCAAAGGTTATGCAAAATGAACTCAACATTTATAATCGTCTAATTCCAGACGCAAACACACTCCAAGCTGCATTTCTTTTGGACCCACAAAGCCTTATGCTTTCAGGCAATATTGCCAGTTTTTCTCTTAAGGATTTCCGAGGGGACAATCTAAGATTGGTATTAAATAAAAGTATCCCCTGCGACCTCACCACAAAAAGGCCAGAAGATCTTTCCCTGGGAAACTCCCTTTGGGTCCGTTTTTTTCTAGATGAAGAAGCAAAAATAATTCTTAAAGATGCGAGAATACCTGCGAAATTCTCCCTTTCATCAAATCAATTCCTAGCTGAATCGCACAACTTACCAACAGAATTGCGAGAAAGTTTGTGGGAGGATCTACAAAACTAAAAGCTACAATTTTGCAATATTGGCAACATCCAAAGAAATAGTCTCACAGATTTTTTCGAGTGGCAAGTCATTCAGTTGCATTCCAAACGGATTCTCGATCTCTACCCCCGCTTCTTCAATACCAAACATACCAAAACCAACCACTGCTACAACCAATGGAGTTGCCCAATCCATATCAGTAGCCAAAACAAATGGGAGTGTGTAAAGATACACAAAAAGAACCTGCTTGATTAGCGAGGCATAAACAAAAGGCAGGGGGGTCTTTAGAATTTTTTCACACCCCCCCTGAGCATCAACCAACTTTATAACTTGCTCTTCCATTCGCTCTATAATTTGGATGGGGATTTTGCCCTTGTCGATTTCATTCTTGATTAATGCACTTAGGTAAGTTGCAATTATAGAAGGAGGATTATTTGCACTAATCATTTTTTCATATTGCCGACCACTCAGCAATGAAGAAAGCATGTTAAAGTTTTTGGTTCCACGCAGATTCTCTTTAATACACACAACATAAGCAGTAAGCATGGTTGCAAACTCGGTTGCATTGTCCCCATATATTTTTGCCATCCGGGCTAAACTTCTACAAGTATTTACCATCATCCCCCAATGGGAACGCCCCTCCCAATATCGTGAATTGGAAGAATTTGTACGAAAAACGATAAGCAAACCAAGCGATGTACCCAAAATGGTATGCCCGATTGGATTAAGTTTCGGAAGTTTTTCATCAAAAATTTTAAGGACATAATCATTAGTTGCGCAAACTAGAATACTGAATGTGGTTAATATCCCAACCCGCCCGAGCACGTGAGGAAGAACAGAACCGTTAAACGATAAAATAACCTTCCACCAACTATAACGATCGTAGTCAATCACGAAAAATCTCGAAATTCAAGAAAGAAACAAAATAAAAATCACAACAACAAATAATCCCACGCTTAATTTTTTACACCATCAAAAAACTTAGAAACCAAAAGTATTAGTCCTATAACCGCAGCAACCAAAATAACACCAGCACCAACAATTGCACCAACTGGAACTTTAGACTTTTTTTGCATTTGAATTGCTGGTGCTTTGAACAGCATGGAATTCAACACCTTGCCACTTTGGTTTTCAAATCCACCATTCTCGATTGACTCAATCATTGAAACAACTTTTCTGGCTGTTGCTGGTCTATCCGCAGGATCCTTAGAAAGCAACTTGGTCATCAATCCGTAAACTTCTTTAGGAAGTTTTTGGTCCAACTCGCTAAGTGAGGGGATTTCTGATTCAACAACGGCGTGTAGAACGGCCAAGGTGTTTTCTTTTTCAAAGGGAATTTTTCCTGACAACATTCGATACATAACACATCCCAAACTAAACAAATCGGCCCTTTCATCCAAGGGTTCACCGCAAATCTGCTCTGGTGCCATGTAATTGGGTGTACCAACAATCATCCCTTTTGCGGTAAGCGTGCTCTCTACTTCGGTTGACTTTGCAAGGCCGAAATCTAAAATTTTCACCCTTTTAAAATCACCGCCAGGGCCACTAGATTCAAGCCATATATTTGCAGGCTTTATGTCACGATGAATCAACTTTTTCTCATGTGCAACAGCAAGCCCCAATGCCATTTGCTTGGCAATTTTAAATACTAGAGGAATTGGCAACCACCCATCCCTTTTTAACTTTTCATCAAGATCTTCACCTTTCAAATACTCCATCGCCATGTAGGAAACAGAATTATGAACACCAACCTGATAAACCAAGCAAATGTTATCGTCTTGAATGCTGCTTGCAATTTTCCCTTCTCGCTCGAACCTCTGACGAAAGGATTCATCAGTTAACTCAGGTCGAAGAACTTTTAAGGCTACTTTTCTACCTAATTTTTTATCATCAGCTTCGAAAACAATACCCATCCCTCCTTCACCTAAAACACGAACCAATTCATAATCCCCCAAACAACCAATACCTCCGGCCTTAGTAGGAGGGTCAAGAAATGAATAAGCTGGTTTAAATTGGGGGGCAATTACTTTCTGTTGCGTTGAATGTATGGGTTGTTGTTCTGTTTTTTGAATGGGTGCTACTGAACTTTTTTCAGCAGCATTTGGAGTAGTTTGGGGTGGCGAAGGTATTTGCCCAATCCCTTGATTCTCCTGCCCTACTTTTTCTTTTAAAATGGTTGTAAAAGACACCCTGCACTTGGGGCACATTTTCACATGCGATTTGATTTCATCAATTTCTTTTGCAGTTAGCTGATTATAAACACATTTACGCAATTCTTCGTGAGCGGGGCAACCAGTAATTTGATCAGTCATTCCTAAACACCTTTTAGAATTTATGCAGTCTATATTTTTAATAAATAAGCTATTATGATTTCTTGCACAACATATTTATATTTTACATTTAATTTAATTATAGTTGCAACTTTCATACATAAATTTTATTAATATGAATTGAATTTTTTTTTCATTTAACAGACGACCATTATTTTTAATAAAGGGGATTGATTAATGACAAGAATAATCCAAGGTGTTTTTGGTTTTCAAAAAAGGGTTTTTGCTGAAAAAGAAGATCTATTTCAAAAGCTTGGCAAAGGCCAGAGTCCACTAGCCCTTTTCATAACTTGCTCTGACTCCAGAATTAATCCAAACCTTCTAACCCAAACCGAACCTGGGGAACTATTCATTCTCCGCAATGCAGGCAATTTAGTCCCACCTCACAACCAATTTTCAGGCGCGGAAGAAGCCACCGTCGAATATGCAATCAAACACTTGGGCATCCGGGATATTATTCTTTGCGGACATTCCAAATGTGGTGCCATGAATGGACTTATTCAAAGCATTATGGGTTTATCCAATGACAATATTATGCCAGCAGTCAGTAAGTGGTTAGGCTATGCAACACCTATTGCAGAAGATGTTCGGGCCAAATTAAAAGAACTTTCAGGTGACCAACTTTTAAACTACACCATCGAAAGAAATGTTTTGCAACAAGTGGAAAATTTAAAGACTTTCCCATCTGTGAAAGACGCGTTGGACAAAAACCAACTCCGGGTTCATTCCTGGGTCTATCAAATTGAAACAGGCGAAGTCATTGGCTATGACTCAGAATCAAAGTCATTTGTTTCATTGGATAAGGTAAAAAGACAAAAATTAGCAGACCTCAACCGGGCTGAAACTCATACATTGCACGGGTCTGATATTTCGATTTAATTTCAAAACTTGCCGAAAACTTTCCTGCTGTGTTTGCTTAAAACCAAATATTTGAGAGAATGCCTTTGTTATTGATAACTTTGGCTTCCATGGTGTTTATTTTTAAATGGACAAAGCAGTCCAAGATGATTTGGTCTTTGTTGCAGACATCGTGTTCGATCGTCCATTGAGAAAACCCTTCTCATACCTGATCCCAAATGACCTTTTTAATTCATTATCCAAGGGAAAACGGGTCAGGGTCCCCTTGGGTAAAGGCAATAAACCAACCATTGGCTTTTGCGTAGATATCAGGCATATTCCATCTGATCCAAAATTAAAATCAATATTTGCCATCTTGGATGAAGAACCTTTGGTTTCAGCGCATTTGTTAGAATTCACCAAATGGATATCAGATTATTATTTATGCGGGTGGGGGCAGGTACTTCAGGCCATAGTTCCCGCCTGGGTAAGATCTGGTGCTACTACTCCCAAAGTTTTCCTAGTCGATTTGAGCGAAAAATTTCGCATGGCTTCTGCAACAAAAAAATTCAGCCCACAGCAAACCCGCATCTTCGAACAACTCAAACTCCACCACCCCATAGCCATCAAAGAACTTTGCATAAAATCCGGTTGCAATCCAAGTGTGGTTAATCGGCTTGTTGAAACCAATTGGTTGGTAAAAACTGCAATCGATGAAGATCAGGCTTTCTTTGGTGCCTTGCAAACAATCCCCCTTGATCCTTCCATTCATTTGAATGACGAACAAATCGCTGTTTCCAAAACCATTACAGATCAAATTCATTCTGGAAAATTCTGCACTTTCCTTCTACATGGTGTTACTGGCAGCGGAAAAACTGAGGTATATCTTGAAGCCATTGAAGCAACCATTAAAAACGGCAGACAAGCCATCGTAATGGTTCCTGAAATCAGCCTGACTCCACAAACGGTCTATCGCTTCAAAAAAAGATTTTCCAAAATCGTGGTGCTTCACAGTAACTTGCGGGAAGCAGAGCGGGGCAAAAACTGGAAATTGGTGGCAGAAGGTAAAGTGGATGTGGTAATTGGGCCAAGAAGCACGGTTTTTGCTCCGTGCCCAAACCTGGGACTCATAATTATTGATGAAGAGCATGAAAATTCTTTTAAACAAGATAACACACCAAGATACCATGGCAGAGATATTGCAGTAAAACGTGCACGGATGCTTGATATTCCCATAGTTTTAGGATCTGCAACACCTTCCTTCGAAAGTTGGCAGAACGCCTGCAAAAATAATTACAAAATGCTCACGCTCTCAAAAAGAGTACGCGATCTTCCCATGCCACCCGTTTACCTTGTCGACATGAAAACATCTCCGCCTGCATCTCCTAGCCTTCGTGGAATGATTAGCGAAGATCTTCAAAAAGGTATGAAGCGAGCTCTAAGCCAAAACGGACAAGTCATGCTGTTTCTTAACCGAAGGGGGTTTCATACTTTCATCCAATGCCCCACCTGCAAAACAGTTGAAAATTGCAAAAATTGTGACCTCGCCATGACTTTTCATAAACGAAAGAATATTCTTCTGTGCCATCACTGTGGAGATGAAAAAAAACCTGCAATAAGATGCGAAACTTGTAAAACCGAAACCATACAGTTCAAGGGTATGGGCACTGAAAAACTTGAAGAAGAAATCACCAAACTATTCCCCGACAAAGTCATCAGGCGCATGGATTCTGATTCAACTACAAAACCTGGCAGCCATGAATATATTCTCAATGCCTTTAGGGAGGGCCTAATCAACATCCTCGTGGGTACACAAATGATTGCCAAGGGTCTGGACTTCCCTAACGTGCTATTGGTGGGGGTCATCAACCCGGATACAGGCATTCACATACCTGATTTTCGGGCTTCCGAAAGAACATTTCAGCTTCTCTCTCAAGTTGCAGGAAGAGCAGGGAGGGGCGACAAACCCGGAATGGTCTATTTTCAAACCTACTACCCCGATCATCCTGCAATTGTTTCCGCTGCAAAACATGATTTTATTTCCTTTGTGGGAGAAGAAATAAAACACCGTCAATCCCTGTTCTTCCCACCATTCTGCAGGTTGGCAAGAATCGTGATACGATCAAAATCTGCGGAATCCGCTGCCACATTTTCTGATGAATTAGGAGAACAACTCAGGCTTGCTACAACCGAAATAAAAGGCTCGGGAAAGCTTAAAATACTTGGCCCGACTGAAGCTCCGGTTTTCAAACTCAAAGAGTATCATCGCTTCCATGTGCAACTCCATGCGGAAAAACATACAGTCCTTCATAAACTCATTCAAGTTGCACTTGGAAAAATGAAACCGATTTCGGGCCTCGAAGTGATTGTTGATATCGATCCTTACAACCTTCTTTAATCATTCTAAAAACAAAAGAGCCACCCTCATCGGATGGCTCTCTTTTGTTTATTTTGCAATTATCCGTTACCAGTAACGTAACTTCCAGTAATTATGCTTGGTCGCTGTTTGGCTAAACCACCAATGCCCATCATCCCATTCCAACTTTACAGATCGCCAACCCAAAGGTACCTTCGGAAAGGGGTATACAGGGCCAATGAAGGGCCATGCATTCGCAGGATAGGCTTCAGGATAACCTACTCTGGAATAGTTGTTATGAGGCGCATAACTTGGCCATGCATAAGGGGGCATTTTGGGGGGATTTAAATCGTAGGAATAGGATGCGCCACTTTGCCCCACTGGAATTGGCTCCGGGATCATCTGGCTTACACCAGGCCCCGGCATTGGTCTCATGCCTGGATTTAAGGGTATGTTTTCAGGTGAACCAGGAAAAGGTTGGGGGCCAGGCCCTTGGGCGGACTGAATTATGACATTTGCACTGGGTTCTGGAAGAACCTGCAACTTATCAACTACTTGGATTAATCCGGTGGTTTGTCTAGCCACGCTCAATGCAGAATCTTTTTGAGTTGTAGAACCAACGACGCCTTCGAGTTGTGCATTTCCTCCTGAAACTTTGATTTCAATTTTAAAATCATGAAGTAAACCGCTCTCCTGCAGTCTTTTAGCAATCTGGTTTGCAAGGTTTTGATCCTTGACATCTGGAGATTGAATTGATGATTTTCCAATAACTTGGGGGTCCAAGGTTGATGGAATTTGTTGGGAATAACCAGAACTTGAATTCATCAAGCCTAGTATTGCTGGAATTAAAAAGATTCTTTTAGCTAACACTGATGCATCCTCCTGATGACAAAGGTGAGTCCTCTAAGAACAATGCACCATAAAAAACATGAATGCAAATCAAGGGGCTGAAATTCTCAATCGATCCCTAAGGGTCCCGCTTAAAAATCAATCCAATCGGTACAAATTGCCAAATCGTCATCACCCCTTATTAACTCAGTTTTCCAATTATTTACCGCAGGTTTCATTCACCCCTATAAAACCATTGCGTTGACTTCTGTGCCTTTCAGTCCTATATTCATATGAATGGTAACATGCACCTGTAGCTCAACTGGATAGAGCATCGGTCTACGAAACCGAAGGTTACAGGTTCGAATCCCGTCAGGTGCACTTCCAATTTTGTTCAAAACAGCTTGTTAATATTCCATCTACCACTCGATTAGAAAGCTAAAAACCTCAATAAACAGCTTAGATTTCTACTTCCACTGGTTTTAAGCAAAGAAATATCGCTATTTTAATATGATAAAAGCTAAAACTCTGATTGACCTGCTAGCCAGACTCTAATACCTTGGGATGATGATTATAAAAATTCGCCCCAATTCCAGTTCAAAAGGCACCAAGTAAAAAGATGAATGTAATCGTTACGGATTTGTCGGTAGACTTGGAAACTGCATATTTTGAACCTAAAATGCTGAATAGACCAATCAATTGGCCGACTTTTGGAGCGATTGGATTAATTCACGTCGGAGCGTTGATTGCACCTTTTTATTTTTCATGGCAAGGCTTGGTCTGCTTGATCACCCTCTACTGCTACACCGGTTGCCTGGGAATAACTTTTTGTTACCATCGCATGCTTACCCACCGGGGTTTTAAACTTCATACTGTAGCGAAATGGTTTGCTCATCTAGCAGGTGCGTTAGCATTGCAGGGCAGGCCGCTCGATTGGGCAATGAGCCATCGAATTCATCATGCTCGATCCGATCAGGAAGGTGACCCTCATTCACCGCTTGATGGTAATTGGTGGTCCCATTTTTTATGGCTTGTACCCCGCCGCAAAAGGCAAACTCACGGACTTCTAATCGCCAAATACACTCCCGATTTACTCCAGGACCGTTGCTGTATCTTCTTTAACCGCACTTATATTTTTTGGAACATACTTCTAGGTGCGGCACTTTTGGGCTTTGGCGGACTATCCTGCTTTTTATGGGGATTTTGTCTACGGACTGCAATGGTCTGGCATATGACTTGGCTGATCAATTCTGCAACCCATATCTGGGGCTATCGCAATTACACCACTTCCGATCAATCGCGTAATTTATGGTGGGTGGCATTGGTTACCTTCGGCGAAGGTTGGCACAATAACCACCATGCACAACCAACTGCAGCATATCATGGCCACCGCTGGTGGGAACTTGATGCCACGGGTTGGGTGATTTCAATTTGCAAAATCTTGAGAATAGCAACGAAGGTAAAAAGCCCAAAACTCGTTGCATCTAAATCACAGGCACAATCGGTTTAAAGTTAAAAAAGCTAGAGTTCCTGAATTTCATCATTCAACTGGCTCCAAAGATCTTCTGCTGCGGACAATCTTTCGGTTACTAGGGCCAATTCCTTTTCGAGCCGATCCAATTCCTCGATGTCTGTAACCTTGGGCAATTGTGCGTTAAGGCTTCGCTTCTGGGCATCAAGTTGTGCGATATTTTTTTCGACCAACTTGATTTCCTTGGCAGGATCCCGGTCAACATTCTTCGGAACAACAACTTCAGGCTTTGATGCCTTGGCAGGCTTTGAAACTGCCTGGGGAATTTTGGCTTTCTGGGTCGCCAATTCTCTTTCGCCAGCTTCAATTTCCTTATTAACTTTGTAAAGATAATTGTCATATTGCCCGCTATAAATAGTCACCCGACTGTCGCGGACCTCGATGATACTGGATGCAACTGTCTTGGTAAAATGTCTGTCATGGCTTGTGAAAATCACCGTTCCTTCGTATTTGGTCAAAGCCTCTGCAAGAGATTCAACAGTATCAACATCCAAATGGTTCCCCGGTTCATCAAGAATCAAGATATTTAAATCGCTCAACATTAATCCCGCAAGGCAAAGTCTTGCACGTTCACCACCAGAAAGAACGGATACCGGCTTTTTAACATGCATGCCCCTGAATAAAAACGACCCTGCGACTTCAAGGATGTCCTGATCTTTTTTCCCCTTGGCAGCATGCTGATAAAGATATTCCAAAACAGTTTGCTTTTCCGAAAGGCTGGTATACACATGCTGAGCATAAACACCAATCTGACAACCATGCCCCCATCGCACTTCCCCTGCAATTGGTTTTAATGAATCAACCAAGGTACGAAGAAATGTGGTTTTTCCCTGCCCATTATCCCCGACAATTGCCACACGCATACCGTGGTCAATTTCGAGGTTAACATCGGAGGCAATGGTTCGGTCTGGATAGCCAATACTAAGATTTTTACATCGTAATGCAGGCCCTTTGCGGGGGGTTATTCGGGGAGGGCGAATCCGAGCAACAGGTTGAGCAGATTCGATTTTGGTAAGTTCCAGACGACCAAGTTGCTTTTCCTTGGATTTAGCCAAAGTTGCAGTACTTGCACGCGCCTTGTTTTTGGCAATAAATTCTTCCAAGTGTTTCATTTTCGCCAAAACAGATTGGTTCGATCGTTCTTCATGCATCTTTTTTTCTTGGAGAAACTCCAAGTAAGCATCAACCTTGCCGGGAAAAGCAGTGAGTTTACCCATTGAAAGGTCCAAGGTATGATCGCAAGTAGCGCCTAAAAAAGTACGATCATGGGAAACAATAAGGCAAGCAGCCTTATAATTAACCAAAAAATGCTCTAAAAGAATCTGTGTTCGCAAATCCAAGAAGTTCGTAGGTTCGTCAAGAAGAAGCAAATTTGGTTCCATTAACAGCAAACCTGCAAGCTTAACTCTGGTTTGCCAACCGCCTGAAAGTTGAGAAATCGGCCCATCCAAATAAGAACCTTTTAATTCAAACTGGCCTGCAACTTCCCCACATTTCCACGAGGGTTGCCCGCTTTCTCGTTGCAAGAAATCCATTGCGGTTTCGCCTTGTATGAATGGATCATGCTGCCTGAGGTAGCCTAATCGAAGATTGGGATGACGAATCACCTCCCCATTATCTAATTCTTCTTCACCCAAAAGAATTCGCAACAAGGTGCTTTTGCCAGCCCCGTTTCGTCCGATAAAACCAACTTTGACATTATCAGAGATGGAAGCATCGGCCTCATCCAGTAAGATTTGTTCACCGTAACCTTTACAAGCACTTTTTATTTGTAACAAAATGGCCATTTAAATACGATTCCCCAGCATTAAACAGATTCCAGTAAAACCTAAAATAAAACCTAGCGCCACAATTAACCTCATGCGCTTTGAGTCATGATGTTGGTTGAGTGGCAATGATCGCAAGCTGTAATTATCCTAAAAAAACGATATTTTTCAAACTGATTTACCAGCAAATTAGAAGCTATTTCATGTTAATTGGCCTGACAAAGGAACAAAGAGGAAATTCTTGCTAAGTTTTGTATTTTTGATTTAAACAATGATTTATTAATAAGTTAAAATTCATGTCCATGGAATTTTTTCTATCCAGTAAAAAAGGAAACTTACAATGTCGACACATTTGGCCCACATGGTTTTTTTCAAATTAAAAGATAATAGCACAGCGGCAGCAAACAAATTGGTCGCTGAGTGTTCCAAATACCTAAAACCCCATGCTGGCATTGTTTACTATTCCGCAGGAATTTTGGCCCGTGAACTCAACCGAGATGTCAATGACCAGAATTTTGATGTCGCTCTTCATGTGGTGTTCACTGATTTAAAACACCATGATGCCTACCAAGAAAGCGACCCGCACAACGAATTTATAGCCCGAAATAAGGATAACTGGGAAAAAGTCAGGGTATTCGACTCCCATGTTTAAGCTAAACTAATCACCTGCTTAGGCTTTATTTCTTGCCATCCTAACTTCGATAAAGGAAATAACGCAAATCACCACAAAATGAAGCATAAGCAAATTGGTGATTAGTTTACTTATTGATGCTGCGGGTCGGGGCAAATCGTCCATATTTCCTGAGAGAAACTTGGGCAAATCTGTAAGTCCACCGGAAATTGTTGCTAGAAATCCAAGAATTGCAACCAAGGCTGCACCATGCATCACATGTTTTCGCAATTTGGGATTAAAGGCCAGAAAGCCAAGTACCAACAGAAGGGTTCCAATAAACGATGGAATCAATGCGGTAAAATGTTCTTTACCGGTAACAACAAAGCCAACGATACCAGTAATAATTAAATCCAAGGCAAAAAGGATTGTGATAAAGGGCATGAATAGCTCCTGAATAAAATAATGGTTTCGGGAATCAAGACTCTTGTATACAATGATAGGGCCTCTGCGGTGTTCGTCACCTAGCTTGCTTTTGGCGAACCGATAAGAGTACCCGATGGAGTCCAAAAGGTTTCTGGTGCATGCAAGCCCGCCCTCGTAGCGGGATTCGTAATCCAGGGCTGAGGATTCCAACGTTAAAATGCGGGTTCTCAAAAGAGCTGAAACGGCACAGGTGGGGGCTTTATTTTTTATTTGGGATTAAAATAAGATCAAAACCAATCCTTCCCAGAAATCCTAAGTTAATACATACCAACACATTACATCTTTCAGCTGGAACTGACGTTGACATAATCAGCTGAATACTTAATCTTGGCATTCATATTGGTTCAAGTATTCGTGCTAAAGTCACCTGGATCATGGATGATCCGCGATAAGCCGGCATGGATTAGCTGGAGGTCGAGGGACGACTAACAGTTTCGCAAGGTTTTTACGAATACTTGAACCTTTCATTTTAAATAATTAAATCATAATCTTAATTTTTAACTTTCCCTTATTTTGTCTGACAATTTTATTCTTTACGGTTCAATTAATGGAGATGCGTTTTTTAATCGACTTCGCTATACTTCCTACAGAAGAGGGGTCACTAGCTTTGCCTGATTTCAGGCCGTTTGGGAGAATTAAAAAGGCTAATGGGAAAATCGATCATCAAGGATAGCGCTGGAGTTCTTGAGGAACTTTTACAAAAAAAAATCCTAGTCATGGATGGCGCAATGGGATCGATGATCTATGCCCATGAACCAACAGAAGAGGATTATCGGGGCGAAAGGTTCAAAGACCACCCAGTCTTGTTAAAAAATTGCACCGAGATCATGTGTCTCAGCCAACCCAGCCTTATAAAAAAAATTCACACAGCCTACCTCGAGGCAGGTTCAGACATCATTGAAACAAACACTTTCAATTCCAGCATGATTTGCATGGAAGAATTTAATTTGCAAGAACATGTCCGGGAACTAAACATAGCCGCCGTGCGAATTGCACGCGAAGCCGCAGACGAAATGACCCGCAAAACCCCTTTAAAGCCAAGGTTTGTTGCAGGCAGCATCGGACCCACAAAAAAAAGCCTTTCTTTGGGGGTTGATGTTAATAACCCCGCAGCCAGGGAAATTACTTTCGACAAAATGGTGGCTAACTACTACACCCAGATTGAAGCTTTGGTTGAAGGAGGAGTGGACATCCTGCTGCCAGAAACTTCATTCGATACGCTGGTTTTAAAGGCATGCCTTTTTGCAATCTCAACTTATTTTGAAAAGACGGGTAACAAAATCCCCGTGATGATTTCTGGCACCATATTTGACAACGGTCGAACTCTATCGGCACAGCCCGTCGAAGCTTTTTATACATCCGTATCTCATGTCAATGCCCTTAGTGTCGGGCTTAATTGCGCCGTGGGAGTCAAGCAAATGCGTGGCCCCATCGAAACACTTTCAGAAATGTCGAAGTTTAAAATCAGTTGTTATCCCAATGCGGGTATGCCTGATGGGTTTGGTGGATTTCAGGGAAATATAGAGGAAACATCACAACAACTCCGCGAGTTTTCTGAAAATGGATGGTTGAACCTTGTGGGTGGATGCTGCGGCACAGACCCACAGTGGATTAAATCAATTTCAGCAGTTGTGGAAGGGATAAAGCCCCGAAGAAGAGATATTCTCAGCGTGCATTCGTGGTACTGCGGAACAAAAACTCTTACCATTCGTGAAACCACGGGCTTTATAACCATCGGGGAACGAACGAATATAACCGGCTCGAAAAAATTTGCCAGACTCATAAGAGAAGGCAATTTTGAGGAAGCAATCAAGGTTGCCCGGGAGCAAGTGGAGAACGGTGCGAACATTCTGGATGTAAACATGGATGAAGGATTGATCGATGGCGAAAAAGCCATGACTCAGTTCCTGAACCAACTGGGATCTGAACCAGATATTACCGAAGTCCCCATCATGGTCGACAGCTCCAACTTTGCAGTGATTGAAGCTGGGCTAAAATGCCTACAGGGCAAGGGTATTGTTAACTCGATAAGCCTGAAGGAAGGTGAAGAAAAGTTTCTTGAACAGGCAAAAATCATTCACAAGTATGGTGCTGCGGTTGTGGTTATGGCTTTTGATGAACAGGGACAAGCAGTAACTGCTGAGGATAAAGTTCGAATCTGCCAAAGGGCTTACAAACTGCTTACCGAAAAAGCCGGTTATGACCCCACCGATATCATTTTTGACACCAACATTCTTACTGTAGGGACAGGCATGGAGGAACATGCCAACTATGCTGTGGAGTTTTTCGAAGCGGTAAGAAGGCTTAAAAAGCTTTTGCCACTGGCCAAAACCAGTGGTGGGGTAAGCAATGTATCTTTTGCTTTCAGGGGCAAGGATTTTGAAATCGTACGCGAATCCATGAATAGTGCCTTTCTTTATCATGCCATTAAAGCGGGCCTCGACATGGGCATTGTCAACGCCGGGCAACTTCAAGTCTATGAGGATATCCCCAAGGACCTTCTTGAAAAAGTTGAAGATGTTTTACTCAATCGTAGGCCGGATGCTACTGAACGACTGGTTGATTTTGCGAAAACTTTGGGTAAGAAAGACAAGTCCGAAGTTAAAGAACTTGCATGGAGGGAAACCAATGTCAAGGAAAGGCTAAAGCACGCCCTAATTCACGGAATTGTGGATTACATTGACCAGGATGTAGAGGAATGCAGAAAACTTTACGAACGCCCATTGCATATCATCGAAGGTCCGTTGATGGATGGCATGAACATCGTAGGAGACTTATTTGGCTCAGGAAAAATGTTTTTGCCCCAGGTTGTGAAAAGTGCGCGCGTCATGAAAAAGGCGGTTGCATATCTCGAACCTGCGATGACTGCTGAAAAAGTCGCCTCCGGCAATGTTCATAAATCCCGCGGAAAAGTCCTAATTGCAACAGTCAAAGGTGACGTACACGACATCGGTAAAAACATCGTTGCGGTGGTTTTAAACTGCAATGATTTTGAAACAATTGACTTGGGAGTCATGGTTTCTTGTGAAAAAATCCTAGAACAAGCGAAACTTTTGAATGTCGATATGATCGGCCTCTCCGGACTCATCACTCCGTCTTTAGGCGAGATGGTTCATGTCGCAAAGGAAATGGAAAGGCAGGGGTTCCAGATTCCACTTTTGATAGGTGGTGCAACCACAAGTTCAAAGCATACTGCGGTTAAGATAGCAAACTGTTACCATGAAACAGTAATCCATGTAAAAGATGCATCGAAAAGCGTAGGGGTGGTTGAAAGATTACTGAAGCCGGAGACCAAAAAATTACTCGATGAAGATAATCGCAAAAGCCAGGATCGTGAGCGGGCTAATTTTGCCAAGAAGAAAGAGCGCAAATTAGTTCCTTATAGCGAAGCATTCAAGCGCAGACTCCAAATCAACTGGGAAAACCCAATTCCGGGCAAACCAAACTTCACTGGGATCAAGGTATTGCGCAACTTCCCGCTTAAAGAATTGATTCCATTCATCGATTGGTCACCTTTCTTTCTTTCCTGGGAACTAAAGGGAAAATATCCCTTTATATTCAATGATCCGGAAACCGGAAAACAAGCCAGAGAGCTTTTCGATATGGGAAATGCTTTACTGCAAAGAATGATCGATGAAGGCAAAGTAAGGGCACATGGCGTGTATGGTTTTTTCCCTGCAAACTCTGAGGGAGACGATATTCTTGTTTTCGAAGATGAATCACGAAAGAAGATAAAGTATCGATTCCCCATGCTTAGGCAGCAATGGGAAAGGGAAGGGCAGGAGAATTTCAAAAGCCTAGCGGATTACATAGCGCCCTTAGGCTCTGGAAAAGCAGATTATATTGGTGCATTTGCCGTTACAGCAGGCGAGGGCGCAGATGAATTTGCAAATCATTTTGCAAAGGATCTTTTAGACGATTATTCCTCGATTTTGGTAAAGGCACTTGCAGACAGGCTTGCTGAGGCATTTGCGGAATACATGCATTACAAAGCAAGGCAGGATTGGGGTTTCGGCCTGCTCGAAAAATACAGCAACGAAGATTTGATCGAAGAAAAATACCAGGGGATACGCCCAGCCTATGGATATCCTAGTTGCCCCGACCATACCGAAAAAGCAACCCTCTGGAATCTGCTCGATGCTGAAAAAAACACTGGGATGACTTTAACCGAAAGTTTTGCAATGTTTCCCGGAGCTTCTGTAAGTGGGCTTTATTTTGGTCACCCTGAAGCACGATATTTTGCTGTCGATATGATCACCCGCGATCAAGTTGAAAATTACGCCCTTAGAAAAGATATCTCCATCGTTGAAGCAGAACGATGGCTGGCACCAAACTTAAACTATGATACAGAATAGTTTTACATGAGTTTGACAATGATCAACATCGACTTTAATCATAACACAAAAGAGTTTTATCAGAGTTTGACAATGATCAACATCGAACAGGCCCTTAAAATTATTCTTGCGCAAATCGCCCCGTTACGCCCCGAAATTAGCCCGGCGTCCTCCACCATTCTTGGAACATGCATTGCTGAAGATATTCATGCAGACTTCGCCAGCCCGCCTTTCGACAAATCGATTGTCGATGGTTTTGCTGTTCGAATTTCAGACCTTGAAAAGAACAACTGGGAATTACCTCTTGGTTGCGAAATCCCCGCCAACGTTAATGGCCCGATCGAACTACCTTTAGGAACAACAGCCGAAATCATGACTGGGGCTCCGATTCCATTTGGTGCTGATGCTGTTTTTGCCAAGGAACAATGCAACAAGCTGGGCACTCGCATTCAATTTGAATCCAGAAAATGCCAAAAAGCCATGAACATTCTTCCCATGGGAAAAGAATACCAGCAGGGCGAATTACTTTTAAAAGCTGGAACAAAAATTACCCCACAGCGTGCAGGAATTCTTGCTGCCTGTGGCAAAACCTCGGTCATGGCTCAACCAGCGCCCCGGGTTGCAATTATTTCGACCGGAACAGAATTAGTCGAAGCCAACATGAAGCCCAAAGGGGGACAAATCAGAAACAGCAATGGCCCGATGCTTGTGGCACTTTCAGGCGTTTCGGGTGCATTACCAAAATATTTGGGAATCGCTGGGGATTGCAAAAAGAACATAAAAGAACTCTTGACCGAAGCGGAAAGTTCCGATGCGATCATATTTTGTGGTGGCGTTTCAGCAGGGAAGTACGATCTAATTCCTGAAGTATTGCAGGAATCAGGCGCAAAGATTCTTATCCATAAGATCAATCTAAAACCAGGCAAGCCTTTTCTTTTCGCAATATCGGCCAAAGGAAAACCTGTATTTGGACTCCCGGGAAACCCTTGCAGTGTTTTTGTATGTTTCCATCTTTTTGTTGCACCTGCAATTGCTGCACTCCAAGGCGAAACAAATATATCCCCCAAAATCTTGTCCCTGCCAATTACAGAGTCGTTTTACCATGAAAGCGACCGTGACACATGCTTCCCAGCTAAAATTTTGATTGATCAGTTCCAAGCCAAGGTAAAACCGGGAAAATGGTTTGGCTCCGCAGACCTAAAAGGCCTTTCCGAATGTAATGCTCTTTTACTTTGCAAAGAGGGTGTTACAAACTATAAAGCGGGCGATTTGATCCAAGTCCTAGTCACCGGGCCCCATTTTTTCAGTCCTTCTTTTACCTGACGGTAACCTAAAGCAATTCAAATTATGACAGCCTCCAACATACAAAATGCATTTCAGATTCTTAAAGCCGAGGGATGGGCCTTGGGCTTTGGATTCTTTTCTAGCATACTCCTTTACCTTTCGTTTTTTCCAGCAGACCTTGGATTCCTTGGGTGGACCTCCTTCGTACCCATTCTTTATGTGATGCGCTCTACTGTCCAATTACGCATTAAGTTATTATCTGCTTCAGTTTGCGGCCTGTGTTTTTTTTTCCCTGCACTGCAGTGGATGCGGCTTGCAGACCCGATGATGTATTTCACCTGGATAGGGCTGGCGCTTTACTGCAATCTGTTTTTTGTTTCAGCCCTGCTTCTCATACTGAAATTCAACAATCTCTCTCTGGTTTTTTCTTTTCCCCTGATTTGGATTGCCTTTGAACATTTTCGTTCCACTTTCCTTGGTGGTTTTTCCTGGTATCTCCTAGCACACTCCCAGCATGCTTGCCCTTTCATCATTCAAATTTCTGATTTGTTTGGCGCATACTGCGTCTCTTTTCTCGTTGCCTCGGTCAATGGTTTTTTAACTGAATCTTTTCTTAACTTCAAAAACAAAACCCTCAAGGCTCAAGCTGTTTATGTATTGCTTTTGATACTTTTCACCCTTACTTACGGTGCTCTAAGAATTTCACAGGGGATCGGGGAAACTGGCCCTGTTTGCGCCTCGCTTCAAGGCAATGTCGAGCAAAATATTCGTAATGAACAACTTAGCGCTGAAGCTGCAACTAATCCGTACCTTCAACTTTCAGATTCAAGTATCGCAGCAAACCCAGACCTTATAATCTGGCCCGAAACAAGTTATTCACGCGAATGGTATTCCATTTCACCTGAAATGAAACCCGAAAAAATCCCACCCGACTGGAATCGTATCACGCAAATCCAAAAAACTCTTGGCGAGGAAGTCAGAAAGCGATGGAATACTTCCGTACTTTTGGGGCTGAACTCCCAGGAACTTACGCCTTCGGGCACAAAAAGGTATAATTCTGCTCTTCTTGTTTCAAACGATGATAATAAAATTTCGCGCTACGATAAAATTCACAGGGTCCCATTTGGCGAATTCATCCCCTTCAAGGACGTTTTCCCATGGCTAAAGAAATTCGCTCCTTATGATTTTGAATATAGCATCGTCTCTGGGGCAGGGTACCCAAACATCCAATTCCCCATGGGCCCGGACAAACAAAAATTTGTCAAGTTTGGCACACTTATCTGCTACGAAGACACAGACCCATCCATACCTCTTGGCTTTTTCAATTCAGGCAGCGGCCCCAATTTTTTCATCAATATTTCCAATGATGGCTGGTTTAAAGGCAGTGAAGAACATGAACAACATCTTGCGATCTCAAGATTTAGAGCCATTGAGACCCGCAGGGCTATTATTCGCAGCGTTAATATGGGTATCTCAGCCCTGATCGATAGCAATGGTAAAGTGCTAAAACCTGAATCCACCGAAAGTACTAACCAAGCCAACACCTTCACCTGGAAAATCAATTATCCAGGACCAAAATCTAAAGTCCTTACGACCTCTGAATGGCACAAATTCAAATCCAATCAAGGTGTGCTTATTGCTGCAATTCCAATTGATTCCCGCTTCAGTCTTTACACAAAGACCGGTGATCTTTTACCCTACGCCTGCTGGCTTGTTTTATTTTTCATATTCCTTTTCACCCCCAAGAAAACACCCTTGATAGCCCAGGATATTTAACGTTGCTACAGTTCATCGAAAACTTCTTTTTGTTTAAACCTACGCCAGCCTCAAAAGAATGGATTTTACCACCTGAAGGCTACGGCATTGAAGAACTCTGGTTTCAATCATGCGATGGCAATAGAATCCATGCATGGTGGATTCCACCTCCTATAGGCAAACCCAAAAAAGCAGTATTATACTGCCACGGCAATGGCGGAAATCTCAGCCTTAGATTCGAAGGGGTAAAGCGTTGGCTTCAACTTCTCGAGGTTGGAGTATTAATTTTTGATTATCCCGGATATGGTAAAAGCTTGGGCAAGCCTTCTGAACAAAGTTGCTACGCATCTTCCAAAGCTTCGCTTGATTGGCTTCTTCAACAAGGCTTTAAACCCAGCGATCTAATTTTTTATGGCGGTTCCCTTGGCGGCTCCATTGCCGCTAAACTTGCAGCTTCCTTCAACCCGGCCTGCACCGTGCTTGTAAGTGCATTCAGTTCTTTCAAGGATATGGCAAAAAAACTATATCCCTGGCTGCCTGGAACTTTTTTTCTTACTACCAAGCTCGACACTCTTGCCTATATAAAAACCTCCAATGCCCCGCTTTTTGTTGCTCATGGCACTGCAGATAGGCTGGTGCCTTTCGCCCATGGCAAGATTCTTTATGAGGCATCCTCGACCAAAAAGTTCTTTCATGTAATGAAAGATTTGGACCATCAACATAGCCCTGATCCTGCATTTTACAAGAATTTAAGGCTTTTCCTCACCAACGAACTTGGTTTTTATTCAAAATAACCAGGTTTTTAGCAATCATCAGGCAAGTGGACTTGGATGATTCCTAGCCGTTTGCTACATTTCTAATCGTTTGGGATAGGCTAATACATCTAAATGGAAAATTGCAATGCGACGATTTTTTTCAACCTTGGTTCTGGTAGCTTGGATTTATTCGGTTTGCGCCTTTGCTTTCGCACAAAGCCCCGCTGGATTATTCAAATGGAATAAAGGGCAACAACTCACTTACAAGGTAGAGCATAGCACTGTTGCAACTGAAACCATTGCAGATTCAAAAACAGAATTCAAAAATCTTTTGGAACTAAGCAAACGGTGGACTGTTGAAGATGTATCAAGTGAAGGCCTAGCAACCCTGACTTTGGTGGTCGAAGGAATCAAAATGAAAAGCACCAATCCAAAAGGTGATGAATTAAAATACGATTCTGCCAATCCAAAAGATTCCACTCCGCAACTTAAAGAACAATTGGAAAAATACATTGGAACAAAAATCGCAACCATAATCATGGACACCCAAGGCAGAGTTCGCTCCGTCAAAGAAAGCAATTTTGGCGCAGCCTCAAAGTATGAAGTCGAATTGCCCTTTGCTGTAGTCGTTCCAAGTGGGGAAATAAAAAAAGGACTGGCTTGGCAACGGAACTTCAATATCACCATGGATCCGCCGCAGGGCACAGGTGAGAAATATGAAACAAGCCAGAAGTATGAATGCAATGCAATCGATGCTGGAAAGATTAAATTGATTATTTCTACCGAACTGAAGAAGACTCCAGAAAATATCGCTGACCAACTACCACTACTACCTTTTCTCGTCGAGGGCGAAGTCACCCTCGATGCCGAGAAAGGTGTCATGACAGAATCAATTATGAAAGTGGACAAAACACTCAAAGGCCATCAGGGAGAGAATAGTTCCTACCGAATGTATTCTCTATTCAAGGAAACACTCACAAGCTCAAAATAAGGATCAAGAAGGAATCAAATCCTTCACTGCATCCTTTTCCTCAAGAAGTTCCTTCAAGGTTGTCTGGAACTTAGACTGCCCAAAAGCATCCAGCTTAAGGCCTTCAACCACTTTATAATTACCTTTGCCATCGGTTGTGCATGGGTAACCAAAAACCAGATCCTTGGGTACTCCATATTCGCCCTGCGAAACCACAGCCATGCTAACCCAATCATTGGCAGGTGTACCTCGGATCACGCTTTTCACATGATCAATTGCACCGTTGGCCGCAGACATTGCAGAACTCATGCCACGCGCCTTGATGACTGCCGCTCCACGAGTCTGGATCGTGGAAACAAAGGTTTCCTCAAGCCATTTACGGTCCGTAATTATTTGCTCCGCGGGCTTTCCACTAATCTTTGCGTTGGAGAAATCTGGGAACTGAGTGTTGCTATGATTACCCCAGATCGTCATCTGGGTGACATCGCTATTGGAAACACCGGCTTTTTTGGCCAAGGCGGTGCGGGCGCGATTGTGATCAAGTCGGGTCATTGCGGTCCATCGTTCAGCAGGAATGCTGCGCCCATTGGATCGGGCGACCAGGCAATTGGTATTGCAAGGATTACCCACCACCAAAATGCGTACATCCGAGGCAGCCTTGGCTGCAAGCGCCTTCCCTTGGCCAACAAAGATCTTCCCGTTTATGTCCAGAAGTTCTTTCCTCTCCATGCCTGCTTTTCTGGGAAACGATCCAACCAACAATGCGTAATTGCAGCCATCAAATGCTTTTTCGGCATTATCCGTAATCACGATGTCTTTTAATGTTGAAAAAGAACAGTCATCAAGTTCCATCGCAACGCCCTCGAGCGCGGGCAGAGCAGGGGTTATTTCCAGCAAATGCAATATCACCTGAGTATCAGGGCCAAATACCTCGCCAGAGGCCAATCGACCCAACATTGCATAAGCGACTTGACCTGCTGCGCCTGTTACTGCCACTCTTACAGTTCCTGCCATGATAATCCCCTCAATCGTATAATAAGAAAAATCAATGAAGCTTCGGCAATCATACCCTCGACTTCATGCTTAGAAAACATATTTTATAAGGTACCAAGGCGTGTGCGACTCGGCCACAACCTATTTGTAGGTTTAATCCCAAAAACGACCGGGTTTCATCTGATCTTGTCTTTATTTTTTGTGGTCTACTTACTCTTTTAGACATGTGAGGTTTAAAAAATGGCAACAAAGATTGGTATTAATGGTTTCGGGCGAATTGGAAGAATGGTCTTCCGCGCTCTCATGGAAAAAAAAGCCGAACTTGATGTGGTCGCCATCAATGACCTCGGTAACCCAAAAAGTCTTGCATTATTACTCAAATACGATTCCGTTCATGGTAAATTCCCACACACAGTGGAAGCCACGGAAGATTCACTTATAGTAGCTGGTAAGACCATCAAAGTTCTTAAAGAACGAGATCCATCCAAGCTGCCTTGGGGAACCATGGGTGTTGATATCGTGATTGAATCAACCGGGCTTTTCACCGAAAAAGAAACTCCCAAGGGCGGTTTCAGCGACCATATTAAAGCTGGCGCCAAAAAGGTTATCATCACAGCACCTGCTAAAGGCGAAGACAAAACCGTGGTAATCGGCGTTAACGATCACGAACTTACCGCTGCCCACCAATCCGTTTCAAATGCCTCTTGCACTACCAACTCTTTAGCACCCATGGTCAAGACCTTGGAAGATAACTTCGGTATAATCTGCGGTGTTATGACAACCGTTCACGCCTACACCAACGACCAAAATGTTGCTGATCAGATCCACTCGGATCCCAGACGCGCCCGCGCTGCTGGTTGCAACATCATTCCAAGTAGCACTGGAGCTGCCAAAGCTATCGGTTTGGTTATTCCTGCCATGGCTGGCAAACTCGATGGCACCGCTCTTAGAGTTCCTGTACCAGACGGTTCCATCACAGACCTGACTGTTCAACTTAAACGCGAAGTCACCGTGGAAGAAGTTAATGCTGCTTTTAAAGCCGCTGCTCATGGTGCTCTCAAGGGCGTGCTTGAATATACCGAAGACCCTATCGTTTCTTCCGACATCATTGACAACCCACATAGTTGTATCTTTGATTCCCTTTCAACCCTGGTCAGCCCCAAAGGCAAAGGAACCACGGTTAAAGTATTCGGCTGGTACGACAACGAGTGGGGCTACTCAGTCAGAACCGCTGATTTAGCTGTCAAACTGACCAAGTTGCTTAAGTAATTAAGGTTTATTTTTCAGGGGCTGGTCCTTCATGGACCAACCCCTTTTCTTTTTTTTCAGGACATATCCTCCAATGGCCAAGAAAGATATTAACTCCCTACAAAACATTCAGGGCAAAAAAGTTCTGGTTCGGGTCGACTTTAATGTCCCCCAAGATGAACACGGAAATATCACCAATGATCGCAGAATCCGTGGTGCATTGCCCACCATCAAGGGATTGCTCGAAAAAGGTGCAGCAGTTATAGCAATGAGCCACCTTGGCCGGCCAAAGGGTGACCCGGTAAAAGACGCCCCTTTCAAAATGGACAAGGTTGCAAAACGATTAGGAGAACTTTTAAATAAATCCGTACACAAGGTAGACAGTGTTGTAGGGCAAGAAGCCAAACACGCGGCTGCCAATCTTAAGGCAGGCGAGATCCTTGTACTTGAAAATGTCCGATTCCATCCAGGCGAGCAGGCTGCAGATGCTTCTTTTGCAAAAGAACTTGCAAGCTTGGGCGATATCTATGTGAATGATGCTTTTGGAACCTGCCATCGCAAAGATTCTTCCATGTATGGCGTACCCGCTGCATTAAAAGGCAAACCCCGAGTCGTTGGCACGCTTGTTGCCAAGGAACTTGCAATCCTTGAACAGCTCTTTAGTCATCCATCTCGACCAATGCTTGGGATATTAGGTGGTGGCAAAGTTTCCGACAAAATCAAATTCATCAAGGCACTTCTTTTGAAAGTAGACAAGGTAATAATCGGAGGTGCAATGACTTACACCTTCATGAAAGCCCAAGGAAAAAACATTGGTAATTCCCGAGTTGAAGCAGACAAACTTGATATCGCCCGTGAACTTTTAGAACTTGGCAAGGGGAAAATCCAACTTCCTGTTGATCATCTTGCAGTACAAAAGCTTGACGCCCCTGAAAGCGCCAAAGTTTTTGAAGGCGAAATCCCCGAAGGTTGGATTGGCATCGATATCGGCCCAAAAACCATTGAACTCTATTGTGCAGAAGTTGCCAAATCTGCAACCATCCTTTGGAATGGCCCCTTGGGCAAATTTGAAGATGAACCCTACAGCAAAGGCACAAAAGCAATTGCTAATACCATGGCAGCATCTAAAGGCGTGACCGTAGTTGGCGGTGGCGAAACTGCCGAAGCTGTCGAGGAGTTTGGACTGGCTGAAAAGATGACCCATGTTTCAACAGGCGGTGGCGCTTTCCTCGAATATGTTGAAGGCACACCATTTGCCGCCCTTGATGAAATCGATGATAAATAGCAACTACCCTTGGTATCCAACTAGAACCAAGGGTTTACCTCCAATACAATAACGCAATATTCGAGATTGATTTATAAGCCTAAACTATTGCGACTCAATCAGTCATGAGGTAGTTTTTCTTTCTGAATTTTTTCCAAGGTAGATGGCATTATGAAAGCTGGAATCGTCGGGTTGCCTAATGTAGGAAAAAGCACGCTATTTAACGCCCTAACAAGTTCTAAAGGGGCTCAGGCTGCAAACTATCCCTTTTGTACCATCGAACCCAACGAAGGAATCGTTCCAGTTCCTGATCCGAGACTTACCCGTATAACCAAATTTATTGTGCCACAAAAAGTAATCCCCTCTGCACTTACCCTGGTTGATATTGCAGGCATTGTAAAAGGTGCCAGTGAAGGCGAGGGAATGGGAAATAAATTCCTCACCCACATTCGCGAAGTGGATGCAATCATTCAGGTTGTACGCTGCTTCGAAGACCCGGATGTCATCCATGTTGCCGGAAAAGTAGATCCCTTAAGCGACATCGAAATCATCGAGCTTGAGTTGATGCTTGCAGATTTACAAACACTTGAAGGGGCACTTTCAAAAGCGGAAAGAAGCGCCAAAGGCGGGGACAAAGAAGCAAAGGACAGGGTTGAAGCCATAAAGAAATCTCTCGAGCAATTAAAAGCCGATAAACCCTTGCGCACCCTCAAGCTTCCCGAAAATGAAGCCAAAGCCATTAGTGCATTTGGTCTGATGACTGCAAAGCAAGTTCTTTATGTTGCAAACGTGGATGAGACCGACCTTGAAGGCAAAAGCCCGACGGTGCAAAAAGTGCGCGATTTTGCCAAGAAAGTAGGCGCAGAAGTAGTCCCTGTATGTGCAAAACTAGAAGCTGAAATCGCAGAACTCGACCCTGCAGACCGTGCCGAGATGATGGCCTCTGCTGGTATCACCGAACCCTCTCTTGCGGTTCTTGCCCGTGCTGCCTATAAATCACTTGGTTACCAAAGCTATTTTACAGCAGGCGAAAAAGAAGTCCGGGCCTGGGCTGTTCCTGTGGGGGCAACCGCACCACAAGCTGCAGGCGTTATTCATACCGATTTCGAAAAAGGTTTTATCCGAGCTGAAGTTTATACGCTTTCTGATCTTGAGCAGTACAAAACCGAAAAAGATATTCGTGCCGCTGGTAAACTCAAAATCGTTGGCAAGGAATACATCATGCAAGATGGCGACATCTGCCACTTCTTGTTTAATTAGGTTCCTAAGGGCTGCAGAAGAGTAGCAACCGAATCACAATGAATCAAAACACATTTAGATTTGGGTTAATCAATCACTTTCAAACCCATGGACTGTGTTCATGGGATCCTTGGTTTTGAATAATAATAAGGGTAAAAAAACAAAATGCTCCCAGCGTAGTAAGTGGACTTAGGATAATCTATTGCCCTTAGCTCACGAAAACGCCTTTGGTGTTGGTGGGATCGCCACTAAAGAACGAGAACAGCAGATCCAAGGCTGGAAAACTGAAGCCTTTAACTAATGGGGCGCCACCCGGGCCAGGCCCGGTGATTAGATCCAACACACCATCAAAGTTGCCATCGCTGACGCCTACCCGAACGCCACCTGTAAATACCGGATCATAAGCCATAAACTGGCTAATCAACATGCCATCGAATGGATCCCATACCGCCACCACGGGCGCACCACCTGAACCAGCACCAGTCACAACAACAAAACGTCCAGTATTTCCAATATCGCCCGCAGCAACATAAACCCCACCCCTAAAATCAATCGGGTAGGCAAACCATTCGCTAATCAGATTCCCGTTTGCGCCATTGTAAACCTTCACATGGGCACTACCACCAGGGCCAGCACCAGTTATCAAATCCAAAATACCATCTTGATTGATGTCTACCGAAGCGACGCTCACACCCCCGCGGAATTCCTCCGCGTAGGCAAAGAACGATTTTAGAACCCTTCCTGTACTTCCATCGAATATCTTCACATGCGGACCGCCACCCGCACCAGCACCTGCGATAATATCCAAGCTTCCGTCGTTATTGACATCACTTAGGGTAATATAAACCCCACCAGCAAATGCCGGGTCAAATGCAAAGAAGGTTTGTTTGACCTCCCCAGTCTGAGGGTCCATAACCATGATTGCCGGTCCACCACCGGCACCCGGTGCAACCACCATGTCCATATTGCCATCGCCATCAATATCCCCCGCAGCGGTTCGAATTTCACCTTTGAATCCCTCGAAGGGGACCATGGTTCCGATGATTGCACCGGTATTTGGATCAACAAGTGATACTGTGCTGGATCCGCCACTGCCGGGTGCCGGGCTGGTAGTAGGCATTAATGGCGCCTGAATAGTATGCACTTCGATTGAAGGGATGAGATTTCCTGACGTGCCAGAATTTCCTGCAGCATCAGTATACACGCCATTTACCGTGATTGTCGCAACTCCTGAAACTCCTACTGTTGGAGTAAACACGGCATTGTAAATCTTTGGATTGCCAGTTACCAAAAGACTGGAGATGGCTCCATTCGTAACCGAGATGGCACTTGTGGAAAAACCAACAGGTACCTCGCTGAACACAAAAGTAATGGCGGCAGTCTGGTTGATTCCCACCTCTGCAACACTGGAAGTTAGGGAAATGGAGGGGCTCTCAAGATCAACTAGGTTGACAAGATAGCTGGTGGTTGCGGAATTAATACCATCGGAAACCGTCACCATAAACTGATCCGATGCATTGCCAGAAAGCTGGTCCACTGCGCTATGATTAGGAGTGTAAGTGTAGGCTCCGGTTAATGTGTTCACAACCAGGGTGCCGTATTGCCCAACACGCGTTGCAGTTCCATTACTAAGGACCACATTCAGACCAGAAATACCATAAGTGAAAACTGTGTTTTCATCAACATCGCTAGCGACGATGGTTCCCGTATTATTTGCAAAAGTATCCGCAGCATTGGTGTTGTTGTAAACGACTGTTGCGATTGGAGCAATTGTTGGTGCATCCTGCACAGCTAAAATATTCACGCTAACAATTGCGGGGGCGCTATCAACGGTGCCATCGTTCACTTTGAAGGTAAAGGAATCTAGACCGTTCTCATTTGCATTTGGAACATAAGTGAAAGCGCCTGTCGTGGTGTTAGTGATCGTAACCAAGCCTTTGTTACCCTGTGATAGCAAGAAATAAGTCAAGGTGCTGCCTTCAATGTCAGAACCCGTAAGTGTGCCCGTGTAGGCTGTGTCTTCGGTTAGCGAAATGGTTTGTGCATTTGCAATAGGTGTATCATTAACTGCAGCAATATTTACGGTGATGGTTGCTGGGGTGCTACCAACGGCGCCATCGTTCACCGTGAAGGTGAAGGAATCTCCACCTGTAGCATTCAGGTTGGGAACATAAGTGAATGCACCCGTATTTACGTTGGTGATCGTGACCACACCCTTGGTGG
>RFZJ01000051.1 GCA_009920765.1 Planctomycetota bacterium
GGGTTTCGGATGCTCAAATCAGCCCCGATGGGTTTTGGATCGCTTATGTTGTAACCAAGGTTGACCTGGATGGAAATAAATCCTCTTCCAACCTTTGGTTGGCGGATGTTGCAGGAAAAACCACCCCTAAAAGACTTACCTACACTGATAAAAAAGATAGGCATCCCCGCTGGAGCCCGGATGGCAAACGCATCCTCTTTGAATCCTCCCGCTCAGGCGAAACCCAACTATGGACCATCGACATCCGGGGTGGCGAAGCCAGGCAGATCACCAACCTTGCAACCGAGGCCTCGGGGGCCATTTGGAGTGCCGATGGCAAAAATATCGCCTTCGTCTCTACAGTCTATCCTGAATTTTCCAAGCTTCCGTTCAAAGAGTCTGATGCTGCCAACAAGAAAAAAATGGATGAAATCAAGGCCAGCCCCATCAAGGCAAAGGTCTTCACCAAGCTTTTCTACCGCCATTGGGATAGCTATGTTGAAGATAAGCGCCAGCACCTTTTTGTACTTCCCTTTGATGCCAATGGTGCAGAAGGTTTTCTAGAACCCCGCGATGTGACCCCGGGTGATCGCGATGCTTTCCCCACTTCCTCCACCTTTTCTTCAGGTGATGATTTCACTTTTTCCCCTGATGGGAAGTATCTGGTGTTTAGTGCGGTGCCTGAAAAGGATGAGGCATGGAGCACCAACATGGATCTCTGCAGGGTATCCATCAGCAATACCTCGGATAAGTGGGAAACCTTGACCAAGGATAACCCCGCTGCAGATAGCGCCCCGATGTTTTCCCCCGATGGTAATTATCTTGCGTATAGGGCGCAAAAACGCCCCGGTTTCGAAGCTGATAAATGGGAAATCATGATCGTTGAAACCGCTCAGGATGGCTCGTTCAAAGGCAAGCCAGTATCTTTCACGGGGGCTTTGAAAACTGATGTGTCTGTCAATGATTTTACCTGGGCAGGCAAAGATAAAATTCTTTTTACCGCTGATCATCTGGGTAAAGTAGGCTTGTTCCAAATACTCCCGCTGGAAGATGTTAAAACTGCAACCCTGATCAAAAACCAACTGTCAGGCTTTAACTCTGGAATCAGTGCGAGTACCGATGGGGCAAAGATTGCCTTTCTAAATGCAACCATGGCAAGTCCGCCCGATGTTTTTGCAGGAAGCGCTGATTTAAGGCTTTCCAACCCGATCAACATCAGCAAGGTTAATGAGGCCCTTTTGACTGAACTTTCGCTTCCCAAGCCTGAAAGCGTAACACTTCCGGGTGCGGGAGATGTTCCGATGCAGATGTGGATATTAAAACCCCCGGGGTTTGATCCATCGAAGAAATGGCCCGTGGCTTTTCTGGTTCACGGTGGCCCCCAGGGTGCTTGGGAAGATGGCTGGAGTTATCGTTGGAACCCACAAGCCTGGGCAGCCCGGGGTTATGTTGTTGCATTGCCCAACCCACGGGGCAGCACTGGGTTTGGTCAGAAGTATGTGGATGAAATTTCTGGCGACTGGGGTGGCAAATGTTACGAAGACCTTATGAAAGCTGCTGATTATGTGGAAAAACTCCCCTATGTCGACAAGGATCGAATAGGCAGTGCGGGCGCTTCGTTTGGTGGCTACATGATGAACTGGTTCTCTGTAAAAACAGGCAGGTTCAAATGTTTGATCAGTCATTGCGGTGTTTATAATTTTGAGAGCATGTACACCACCACCGAGGAGATCTGGTTTGATGAATGGGAACATAGTGGCCCACCTTGGGGCAAGAGCAGGGAAAGTTATGAAAAATATTCGCCACATCGTTATGCAGAAAATCTTGCAAAGTTTAAAACTCCGATGTTGATCATTCACAACGACCTCGATTTCCGTGTGCCCATCAGTGAGGGCACCCAGATTTTTACGGCACTTCAAAGGCAGGGTGTGCCTTCCAGGTTTGTGAATTTTCCTGATGAAGGACATTGGGTTTTAAAACCAAAGAACAGCCAGTATTGGTACAAGGAAGTGTTCACCTGGTTGGAAAAGTATGTTGCACCCGGAGGCCGTTGAGATTTTGTTTATATCTTTGATCATGGCTATAATGAAGACAGGTTGTTTTTTAATGAAAGGAGAATTGTATGTTTAAGCGATATGTAATGCGAATCGTTGCACCCATACTGCTGATTGCAGGTTGTGGGGAAATGGTGTCGCCTGGCGTAGATACCGCAGATGCAAGTTTGCAGCGATACACGGTGGAAGTACGGGGAATGTCGTGAATGAGTTGCCCTACGAAAGTGCGGTCTGCACTTGTGACAATTCCGTGGGTGGTGAAAGAATCGATCGTTACAAATCGTAATTCTGAAACTGTAAGGTTTGCAGTTTCAGACAAGGAAAAGTTCAACCTTGATGAACTCAAGCAAACGGTGACTGCCAAGGCGGGCAGTCGTTATAATGTAACCAAAATCATTCAATAAGCTGTGATTTAATCAAAGGCCCTCCCTGATTACCGTCAAGGAGGGCCTTTATTATTGGTATAAGCTGAGCCAGTTTACTTGATATGGATCACTTTTCCGGAGGCGTTGGAAGCGTAGATGGCTTGGATTAATTCCACCGCTCTTCGCCCTTCCCTGCCATCAACCAGGGGCTTGCCTCCGAGCTTGATCGCATTGACGAAATCAGTCAATTGCCTGGTATGGCCCTGATGGCTGATGGCAGCGGGGTTGCTGGATCCGCCCGAGGCGCCCACCTTTTGTGCAAAGCGGGTTTTTACATCATTATCGTGGGCGATGGGCTCAAGGAAATCCCACTTGAGTATGTCATCCTGTTCGATGACCGCAGTACCTTTGTCGCCGTGGATGCCGATGGTTTTCGGAAGTCCGGGGTGAACACTGGTGGTGGCTTGAATAACGCCAAGAGCTCCGTTTTGAAATTTGAGGCATGCGACTGCGGTGTCTTCGACCTCGATGCGTTCGTGGGCGAGGGTTGCGGTGAAACCTGTAACATGGGTGACGGGGCCCATCATCCAAAGGAGTAGGTCGACATTGTGTATGGCCTGGTTCATGAGAGCGCCTCCGCCATCAAGTGCCATTGTTCCCTTCCAGCCCCCGTCATCGTAATAGGCCTGGGTGCGCCACCATTTGCAGGTGGTTTCGCCGAGAGTTAGTCTGCCAAACCTTTTTGCCTCAACCGCGGCTTTAAGTTCGACATTGGCATCACCAAAGCGCGAGGGGAAGATGGTGCAAAGAAGAACCTTGTTGGCATCACATTCTCGAATGATGGTATCACAACGATCTGCGGAGATTTCCAGGGGTTTTTCAACAACTACATGTTTGCCTGCGCGGGCGCATTCAACCGAGGGTTCGAGATGGGCGCCGGAGGGCGTGGTGATGATTACGATATGAATATCTTTTCTTGCAAGAACCGGTGCAAGGTTTGGGTAGATATCACAGGAAAGTTTGAGTTCTTCGTTCATGGCTTGGGCGTTCTTGCCACTTCTGCTGACGAGGGCCAGAAGTTTTGTTCCCGGAACTTCGGCAAGTGCCCTGGCATGAAAGCGCGCTATCATGCCACATCCTACTATCGCAACGCCCAGTGGTTGTCCATTATTCGCCATCGATTTACTCCTGATGGGTTAGGAATTTTCAGAAAGAATAGTTTGGAATGCCTTGATGAGATACTGAAGCCCGCTGAACAGGGTTGCTGCAAGCATTGCATAAATCAGTGTTGCCCGGGCATAAAAGCCAAAGGTTGGATTGATCCAGTCGAGATTCATAAGGTTGAGGAAGATGGAGATAAGTGCCGCACATTGAAGGATCATTTTTGCCTTACCGAGGAAATCTGCACCAAAGCTGACCCCTTTTTGTTCGATGAAATTTCGTAACCCGGTGATGAGAAGTTCCCTGGCAACGACAAGGGTGACCATCCATGGGGCCAGCCAGCCCTGGGTGGTTCCAACGGGGATAAGAAAAATAAAGGTGCCACAAATTAGTACTTTATCCACGAGGGGATCCAGGTTTCGGCCAAGGCTGCTTTGCATGTTCTGGGTGCGTGCGAGATGGCCATCGAGCCAGTCGGTGAATGCAGCAAAAATAAAAACCAAAAGGGAAGCCAGCCATAATTCTTGTGAGATGAGATAAAAGAGAACGAAGGAAAGGAGGAAGCGCAGGCCTGTAAGCTGGTTGGGAAGGTTGAATAAAACAGCCCTTCCTGACTTGATAGCTTGGGTGCCTGCGAGGTTTCTTTCCATGGAGCAAATACTCTTTATGCAAAACTAACGAATAGAAATCACCCTGCCTGCGAGGTCGTAGCCATCGGTCCCGGTGATTTTGGTGCGAACAATATCACCCGAGCGAAGGCCTTTTCCCTTTAGGCGGATCAGGCAATCAATATCAGGTGCATCTGCAAAAGTTCTGCCTGTGAACTGGCCTGGAACTTCAGGGTCGGGGCCATCCACAATCGCTTCGATTTCCTTGCCTAATTGGGATTGGCACCACTCGAACGCAATGGGTTGTTGCAAAGCCATGAGGGCGTTTTGCCGGGCTGTTTTAACTTCCTCGGGCAGATGGTCATCAAGCCGGGAGGCGGGAGTCCCCGGTTCAAGGGAATAAGTGAACACACCTAGCCTTTCGAATTTTGCCTGCTTGACAAACTCCACAAGTTCCTGAAATTCCTCTTCGGTTTCGCCAGGGAACCCTGCAATGAATGTCGTGCGAAAAGCGAGGTTGGGAATTGCAGCTCGTAATTTTGCAAGCAGTGCCTCCACGTCGGCCCTGCGCACCTTTCGTTGCATTCTTCGCAACACCCGATCATTGATATGCTGCAACGGCATATCAAGGTAGGGCACGATTTTTTTTGAGCTTGCAATCACTTCAATAAGTTCATCGGTGAAGAATATAGGGTAGGCGTAAAGTATGCGTATCCACTCGATCCCATCCACTTTTTCCAACTCGCGGAGTAGCGCTGCAAATCGGACTTCACCATAAAGATCGAGCCCGTAGTAAGTCGTATCTTGGGCGACGATAAGAAGTTCGCGCACGCCATCAGCAGCAAGTTCCCTGGCTTCGCGAATTACTTCTTCCATGGGTTTTGTTATATGTTTGCCACGCATGGTGGGAATTGCACAGAAAGTACAAAGCCTGTCGCAACCTTCAGAGATCTTGAGGTAGGCAAAATGCCTGGGTGTGATGCGAAAGCGGCCGGTATCTTCCTGGGCCTTCACAGGCGCCGGGCGAAAAACAGAACGCTGTTCATCCGCAGCTTTTTTGGAAAGCGTGCGATTGATGATCTGTACTATTTCTTCGCGCGCATGAACTCCAAGAATATGGTCCACCTTTGGTACTTCTTCCAAAAGTGCATCGCCCTTGCGTTCTGCAAGGCATCCCGCAACTACCACCGATCCCAGTTTGCCTTTTTCTTTTAGATCCAGCATTTCCCGGATCACACCCAACGATTCCTGCCTCGCAGGTTCGATAAAACCGCAGGTGTTGATGATAACAAGATCTGCGCCTTCAGCATTGGCAGTAAGGGCATATCCATCCTGGGCAAGTTTTCCCAGCATACGTTCGGAATCAACCAGATTTTTTGGGCACCCAAGGCTAACAAAGGCGAATGTGCCTTTGGACTTCACTGGTTCTGCCATTGGAGTTTTTTTGGAAGTTAACTGCATTATATTGCTTCCCGCAGGTAAAAAGTTCCTGCGAATTTATTAGGTTGCGCACAACTACTTGGGTAGCCTTTTTCCAGTTCAAATCCCCTAGATAAATGCCACAAGTTAAAAGGCTCTATGGTTTAGTTTAGCTATTCAATGTTTATCTTACAACGAAACGGCATGAATGGTTTGGGTATTTTTAAAGCAGGACATGGAAAAGGAGTCATAATACAACTCGATAAAACACCAAAAACCTTACCCCATAAGAAGATAGGGGTTGCACAAAAAACACCAAAAGTGTCTAATATAGGCAGTCTGGGTAAAAAAACAGGCGCAACCAAGTCTGTTTTGTTTCATTTATTGTTGCAGTTCTTTATCAGGTGTTAGTTCGTAATTCATGGATATCTTTGTTCTACTTTTCCTGATCGCTTTATTTTTATCTCCCGTAGTTCTTCTTCTCTGGGGCGTAAAGTGGCTGTTTTCCCTTTCAAGGCTACCTTCTCGATTTTGCAATGCCTGTGGCAGCGAACTTAATCCGGCTTCAATGCAATGTTATAACTGCGGCAAGAACCCAGCACCCAGGGTTTCCAAAGAGGTGGAAGAACTTCGTATAGCGCTTGAGCAGTTGGAAAAATTAGTGGATCGCGATGAAGTTTCTAGGGAGGCGAGCGCAGCGGTTGTGATTGCGTTACAAAATCGCCTGGCAAAAATCGCTCCCATTTCAATTCCCCCTGTTCCAGTTCCCCCCATTCCGATTAACCCAATTGAAACTTCGGACGTTTCAACATTGATATCTGTTATTGAGGATGAAGGCATTCCTCCCGCATTGCCAGTGGTTCAGTCTCAGGAATCTAAAAGTAAACTTGAAGATGAAAGGCCTTTACTTCCATTTCCGAAAAGTTCTGAAGTGCCCATAGTTGAAAAACCTAAGAGATCCTTGGCAGGGGTGCTTAGCCTGTTTCTGGAAAGTCGCAATATCCTGCTTGGGGAGTTGGTTGGTGGATTATTAATTGTTGGCGGGTCGGTCGCCTTGGTAGGGACCCTATGGAATAGCCTCGAACAAATTCCTTACTTTCCATTTTTGATGCTTGCCGCCATTGCCTTGTTGCTTTTCTTTGCAGGACAATACACGCTTCATCATTGGAAGTTACAATCCACCAGCAGGGGCATGCTGGTCATCAGTATTTTACTCGCAGTGCTTTCTCTTTTGGTTCTGGCAAACCTTGGTGTTGCTGGTTCAGGATATTGGATAGCCGCCGCAGTTCAGGTTATCGCCCTGACTGGGATTGCAATCCTTGTTAAAAAAGCAACTTCGGACCTCTTTGAGGATATTGCTTTTGTTGGTATCCCACGCCCATTAACCTTTGGAATATTGGTTTTCAGTGCAGCGATGTTGCTAGCTTCATGGTTTGTCCCACTTGATATCAAAGTTGCACAAGGCGGGGCTATTTTGTTGGCATTGCTTGGTGCTTGCTTGTCTAGAATTGCAAAGCCAGCAACCTCGGCAAAAGTGATACTTTTCGCATTGATTCTTGTATTTTCCCTTTGTGTGGCACAAGGTTTTCTTTTGGCTTCAGCAGGAGATTTTACAATCTCTTTGCTTGCAATACCCTTGATATTTGTGGGTGTTGTATTTCTAGCTTTGCAACTTCCTGGTCCAGATGCTTCAGATGATGCTTTTTCACTGGCGGGCCCCCTGCTATATGGCTTTGGTATTTTAACGATTTCGATTGCACCATTTCTGGCCTGGGCTGATGTTTCTGCCATGATTCTGGCTTTGTGGATTTCTGTTGCGATACTTGTGTTTTTTTCCAGAACAGCAGTACCTTTGTATGGCCCCCTGGCAGCCAGCATGCAAATGATTGTTGCATTCTCCATGCAATTGCATTTGTTAAATGGAACCCTTGATACAAAAGCAGCTATTGCTTCTTTGGATCTTGTTAAAATCCTGGTTGAACCTCCCTCTGCTTTTGCAATGCTTTTTGTTGGATTTATAATCACCGGCCTGGCACGGTGGAATGTAGAAAATAGCTGGGTGAGAAAAGGCTGGATTGCAGGGGCATGGATTGCTGCAATGAGTTCTCTGGCAATGGGCTGGGCTCAGGCTGACGGCCCGGGCCCGGGGGGCGCCATCGCTCAAATCGGCTTTGCCTTCATCCTTCTTTATCTTTACCGCATTGAATCCAATGGGTTCAGCGCAATCATCATCGCTGTTTTTCCCATTACTGCAGTTGCTGCCTTGTTATACCCGGACCCTCCGGCAAATTTCGGATTCGCATGCCTTGGCATGATGGCTTTCATTTATTCCGCATTGGCAAGAATCATTTCATCTTCAGCCAAAATAAAGTCTTTAAACCAAGCATTTAATTTACTTTCCTGCATTCTAATCGCAGGTTTATTACCCGCTTGGTATTCCCTTTCAAAATCACCTGAAGACAAATCTTTCTTCTTTAGCTTGGGTGCTCTGGAGTTGGGCATAGCGTGTATCCTTCTTGCATGGCAGTTTGGCAGGGTAGAATTGACCCTTGGAGGGTTGTTATTTTGGTCGATTTCGGGATACAGTTTTTTTCAGCATCATTTCTTATTTATCATGCCTTTTACCGCAGGTGTTCTGGCTGCTGCAACCCTTGCACTTTTACTCCATGTTCTAAACAGCTTTTTTGTTTTTTTTGATTCACATTGGGATGAAGGAGTGTACGCGCCTGCACAAATAGCAGAATATTGGTTGCTGTTATTACTGCCCCTGGTTCTTGTGATTGAATCTTCTTGGGCGCTTCTTGACTCCAAGGTCCTGGATCTTTCTCTTGCAATTTATCTTGATTGGTTTGCATTCGCTGCCTTATTGCGGGCCTTGTTGGTAAGCAGCAGTCTGTGGTTTCGAACTTTTCAAGTTGCAATTGCGGGCTCGGTGGGTTGTTTATCGTTACACTTCATAAGAATGCAGCCTTGGTTTTTGGAACAAGGCGGAAACCTGAATCATCCCTGGGCATTGCAAACCTTGGGATGTTGGATTTCCTTGCTTGCATTTGTCTGGAGTGTTTTGCGTTTTGAAGCTCGCAAAAGCCGCATCTTCCGTGATATCTGGTTCGAAACAAGAAGATCAATTGATGAATGGACCTTAGCAGGCCTTTGCGCAATTTTACTTGGATTAGGTTTGTTCAGTGCTTTTATTGCATCAACAGTGAATTGGGGTTTGCTCCCTGAAAGTGATTGGCCCAACCTTATGATGGGTAGGGGTATTCTTCTTTGGTATGCGATTTTGCTGGTTACATGTATCATTTATCTCTGGGATGAAGCCAGTTATCCAAAGCTGGTGCTATTTCATCTTCTCATTGGTTTTGGTGCAACCTTGGTTGGCTATCATCTTGGAAAAGAAAACATAGCATTTGGTTTGAATCTTAGTTGGTCAATTTGGTTTCTAATCGGTTCCATACTGCTTACGTCTAATGATTCGCTGAATGCTTTTTGTAATCGATTTACCATTCGGGTTCAGGAAGGCAATCTTCCTGAACGTGCCTTGCGCTGGAACATTGCTGGTTTTGCACTTCTTACCCTGGCGTGGAAACTTGCGGAAGATCTTGCATCAATCATGCAGGATTCCGCCCAGATCCCTTTTCAAGCAAGGAATTATTTTGCGCCCATCGCTGTTCTTATCCTTGGGCTTTTTGTCCAGGTATTCTCCCAGCGTAACCAGCGGTTTTTATTTCATATCCAATGGTTGGTCATGGCGGCAGCAGGTGTTGGCTATATTCGTTCCCTGCACCAAGCGGAGCAGTTGGATAAGGGTAGTATTGTTATTTTACCCCAGATGATGGCCCTTGCTGGTGGATTTTTTCTTTGGCTCTGGTTTTTACTCAAACGGTTTGTACATTTTAAACTCGCAGATTATCCCTCAAGGGCAACTTTAAGTGCCGGTTCACTTGCTGCAGTTGCAATCATTCTTGGCTTGATGCGCCTTAATGGTTCAGGAAAAGAAGCCCATATATTCACATCCGAGGCTGGCTCTATTCTTGGCCTCGTGATGCTGGGCTCTGTGTTAAGTGGTTGCTCTGCATTACGACTCCAAGAATTCGGAGCATTATACTGGCGTAATGTTTTATTCGCAGGCTTTGGAATCCTCGCCACACTTGCATGTGTGTTTGAACGAAATGAATCTTATGCAGGGATGAAATTTCTTGTCCTTGCGGGGCCTATTTACTTGTTTCTTTGGGTTTTTGCTTACCCCATCAGGGATTTGTTCCAACACCGCTTGCATCGCATCCAATTCACCAACCTGAGTGAGTTGGCCGGACTTCTCCAAGGATTGGGTTTGTTCTTGTTATTTCTTGTAGCATGGGCTGCCTGGCCTCTTGGGTTTACTGTTCATGCCATGATTGGGTTGGGATTCTTGATCGCAACTTCTATGTTGCTTGGTTGGTTTCGTAATAGTGATAGGCATGCAAGTATTGCGTTCTGGCTTTCATCTTTATTCGGCGCACTTGCGGTTTATCATCAGAACATAGGCGTGGCTTTCATTAACTGGTATGCCTTGATGATCGCAGGAATACTTTGTGCCACTTCCATTCAGACTGCCTTATGGTCACGAATAAAAATTCTCAACCATGAATGGTTGTTCAAATCAAGGGTGTCATCACTTGAGGCAACGCACATTCTATTGCCTTGGGTCACCTTGTTAATGTTGATTCTTCCTACCGGGTTTCAATTTGTTTTGGCAGGCAATGAAGATCTGTTTACCAATTGGTTGCATATCATGTCGGGCAAGGCCATTTGTCTTGCAATGGTATTTAGTTTCATTGCCAATCTTTATTACAGGGTGCGTGCAGGGCTACCGCTTGGAATCATTTGCACCGGCTCAGTTCTTAATCTGGGGATTGTTGCAGGACTGATTGAATTTGAAAGGGGTGGTAGTTTTTCCGGTGCCTTGATAACCATAGGTGTTGTTTGGATTTTTTATGGCCTTGCGATTTCTCTTTTAGGAATTGGTTTTCAATCGATTGGAAAATCGATTCCTTTCATCGATGAGGAATCCTGGCCCACGAACCTAAATTTTATCCTTGCTGCATCCCTTTTTGTTGCTTTTAGAATTGGTGGAATTGAAGCTGTCAGTCCCTGGATTGTTTTCTCTCTCATTTGCTTGATCGCATTGCAAATGGCCATCATTGCAGCATGGCGCAACCTGCCTGGCTATGCTGTTGCAAATATTTTGACCTCCCTGGCCGCATGCATTTATCTGGGGTTTGCCTTCCACCTTCGTCATCTGTTGGATATGTTTAATTTGATTGGTCTGGGCCTTGGAGGCATCTCGTTTTTTTGGTTGCTTGTTTCTTCGCTGCCTCTCCCGGGAATCAAGCCCTTTGTCAATCGCATGACCGAATCAGCCATGCAAATTGCCTTGCTTACGACAGGCCTTGGCGGTGCAATTGTTTATTTTGGTGGATTAAACGGGCAGCTTTACTTTACGAATCTACATTTGGCGTTCTCCTCATTTTTAATCCTGGCGTTGGTCAGTGTGATTGGCTTTTTAAGTGCAAAAGTTAAATATGGAGATTTTGGCTTATTCATCCTGGGCTTGACTGCGATTGCATACTGGTTGCGATCCCGGAACCTGATCTATGTTGAATTGATACAAGCAACTTGCATCCCCCTTTCATTGTTGATGACTTTAATTGCGGGCATGAGTGCCCTGCCCTTGACTATGATCAAGCCTCTTTGGCTGCCTGCTGTTCAGGGAATTGTCTCGGGTATCATTTTACTTTTGTCTGTTTGGATTTCCTGGCATGCTGAAATATTCGAGGAGAGAATCATTGGTGCGTTTGCAACATTTTGTGTTGCACCCTCGGCTTTATTTCTTGCATGGGCGGGGCTTGGTACTTCCAGGAGTGTGCGCAGGGAATTCTTGATTTTGCTTGCTTCATCCTGGTGTTTATTTTTGCAGGCTGTGCCTTCTCCACTTGACGATTCTCGTTGGCCCCAAAGAGCTGCACTTTTGCAGTTTGGTGTCTTGATGCTTGCCTTGGTTGGCAGGTTAAGCCTCGGAAAATTAATCGGAGTTTGGGAATTTGCAACCAAGCTGATCAGGGATCGACTGCCAATCCTTGCGTTTCTCTGTATCCTTTGCACCTTGGTTTTTGAAGCAATTTATTTCGAACCGCAAGCAATGAAAAGCCTGCAACCCGACTGGGCGGTGAAAATGGTTTTATTTTCCATCGCGTCATTGGGTCTGGGTTGCCTTCGGTTTGCCTGGTTGATGGATGAAGAAAATGCCCGGGATACATCATGGAAAAATACCAGGTATACCTGGGGAATACTCGTTGTACTTTTATCACTTTTCCTGCATAGCAGACTTTGCAGGCCTGAATGGTTTGGTGGTTTCCTTGGGCAATATTGGTCCCTCGGCGCCCTTGTCCTTTCTTTTATGGCTGCTGGCCTTTCAGAATTGTTTTTCCGAAGAAATAAACAAGCCATCGCCTTGCCCATCATGCTTTGCGGCGTATTGATCCCCCTTGCACCCCAGTTGTCATTTTGGTTTAAACAATATTTGATCGCCTACCCTGAACAGTTTTTCTTTATGAAGTCCCTTGCAGAATCTGTGTTGCGATTGCCAGGCGATTTTGCTTCCCACGCTTTCTTATGGTTTCTCGCAGCATTGGTTTGGGGTTGGGTTGCAATGCAGAGGAATTCATTTTTCCTTATGTTGGCTTCATGTTTAGGAATGGTAGGTGGTTTTTGGTCGTTATGGGCCAGCCAGGGTTTTTCCGTTTTCCAGCATCCACAAATGTGGCTCGTTCCTCCCGCAATTTTCGTCCTTATCCTGGAAAACTCTTTGCGGTCGAAACTGCATAAAAACCTTTCCCAGTTCCTTCGTTATACCGGCCTTGCTTTCCTTTACGCATCTTCCGCTTCAGATCTTTTGATCCTTGGTATTGGATATTCTGTTTGGCTTCCCATTGCCTTGGCATTCTGGAGTGTAATGGGGATATTGGCCGGCATGGCATCACAGACCAAGGGCTTTCTTTATTTTGGGATGGCTTTTCTCATCATGGATATTTTCTTCATGATTTGGCATGCAGCAGTGGATAAACAACAAACCTGGGTCTGGTGGATTTCCGTCATTGTCTTGGGTGGTGCAATCCTTGCCATGTTCACCTTGTTTGAAAAAAAGAAAACAGAAATCAAGAACCTGATGACCAAATTAAAATCGTGGGACTAGATAAATAAGCTGACTTTTCCCTTTATTTAAACTTCGCTTTTTATAAGCCTTTTGCTCGTAATTAAAATCTTCACAGTGTTATTTTAAAAATTCATGGGATTTGCTAGACTCATTTCACTCCAGGATGGGGGATGCTTTCATACAAAGGAATGTCTTATGAGTAGTTCAGGTTTCGTTGCCATTTGTTTTCTTGCAGGTATTTTTGGTTATGCCAACCCAGATCTTGAAGCATTAAAAACATATCAAAATCAACCGTTGATTGTAAAATTATCAACCCCTGTAAATACTTTCAATACTCTTTGTTTTGCTGCAGATGCCTACTTTGAAATTCCGAGTTTGATGGCAGAAGCTTTTAACTGCCTTGAAATTGAACCGGGGTCTGTTTCTCCTGATGTCTTAAACAGAATGATTTTGGATCTTGAGGAAATTTTGGATGAATTATCCGTCCCATTAAATGATCTCAACCCACTTCCCGGCCAGGATCATGTGGTTGTTTTCAAAGATGAATCCCTCAATATTGTTTTAAAAAAATGTCAGGACGGCCTTTGGCGCTTTGATAAGGAAACGGTATCCCGGATAAAGGCCATGCGGGCTGTTTCTGCCAGTCGGACCCGCGCTAGAAAATTAATTGCAAGCCAGCTCAAATCTGGACTCCATGACCCAAATAATACCATGAGTGAATTCATGGAGCATGCTTACAACAATGATTTTATTACTGCAACCCATCACTTGGATCTTTCAGAATTTCCCCCAGATAAAATTAAAACAGAAGGTGCATTAATTTGCTGGAAGCTTGCTGCAATCATCCAGCGTAAAGGTTATTTGTTCACGCAAGAAATTCCTGAAGATCCTGAGGGCCCAAAATATATCTGGAACGCCAACAGCAAGGGCATGATTGCAGTGCAGCGGGTTTATAGGCCGGGAGGTAAGGATGCCTGGTTGTTTACCAAGGATACCATTCGTGCAGTCGATTCCATGTACGAGGATCTTAAAAATCAGCCCATTGATATTCGTTACAAAATAATGGGAAGAATTATTCCCCCTGTGCCTGCTAACTTTGACCCTTTACTTTTCCAATTAAAATCAGGGAAACCTGATTCCGTGCCAGATGAGCTTTCGACCCCCCGCAAGCTCCTTAGAAATTTTTACCTTGCGATCATGATGGCGGAATTCGACATCAAGCAAAAAAAGAACCTCAATAACTTTCTGGACTTAAGCATGCTTCCCATCGAGGACCTTGAAAATCTTGGCCCCAAAAGAGCAGTCATGCTTGACGCCATCCTTCGTAAAATCAGCCCCGACTCCAATAATGTCGTGGATTCCTGGAGTAGTTCTGCGCAGGTGATTGAGGGCCCGCCGGGCTTTAATATCGGGATTCTCAGGCAACATGATGGCTGCTGGCGTTTTAGCCCTGAGACTGTTGCCAACATTCCCACCATGTTTGCAAAGCTTTCATCCGAAGAGCAGGCCAAATATAATTACACCCATGATCTGGCCAATCCCCGCAATGCCATCTTCTTTTTTTTGGCTTCTGTTAATTTGTTCAATGATCGCGAAGCCATGAGGGCTTTGGACCTTTCTGAATTACCTGTTCCAGCCCGGCATGAACTGGGCCCGGTGCTTGCGTTCAAGCTTAAATATATCATCGACAGGGTCAGTCAAATCTATCTTCAAGAAATCCCCACCGATCCCAAGTTGATCATTTATGAACTCTATCGCGGGCCATTGGGGAAAATATTTATTTCCCCGCATGATGATGGAAAAGGAAAAATGGAATGGAAGTTTGACGCAAGTTCCGTAAGGCTCATCGAAAAAATGTTTAATTCGGTGATTGAAATGCCGGTGCGTGCAGATTTACAGAAATTAAATCTGGTCAGGCTGAAGGCGGATTTTTGGTCAGAGCCTGGCATATGGTTGCGATTGAATGTACCCATGAAGTATCATCATATATTTTTCGGGCTTTGTATTTACCAATGGGTTATTGGGTTGATTCTTGCTTGTCTTAGTGTTGTGGTTGCGATTTGTGCTACTTTTCTGGTAAAGTTTTCGATCCATTATTTTGTTCCTAAATCCACCAATGTTGTTTTTAAAACTAGAATAAGACGGAATTTGCGGGCCTTGAGATTACTTATTTTTTTCATGCTTATTTATTCCTGTATTCCATGGCTCGATCTGCCCAACAATGTTGCTATTTTCATTTATACTGCAGAACAAATCCTGGTCACACTTATCGTTTCCTGGTTCTGCCTGCAACTTGTTGACACTATCGCCCTTATTTATGAAATTTCAGAATCCATGGTCAAATACAAGGGGGTTGCAGATATGCTCGTGCCCTTTCTCAGCAGGGGGGTAAAGCTTGTAATCATACTGACTGCTATTTCACTTTTGATCAAGAACTTTGGAGAGACCGAATCACTAGGAAGATTTCTTGCAGGCCTGGGTATTCTTGGTATTGGGATTTCCCTTGCGGCACAGGATTCCCTTAAGAATCTTTTTGGTACGCTTCTTCTCATCAGTGAAAAATCTTTTCGTGTCGGTGATAAGATTATTCTGGGGGATAAAGAGGGCATAGTTGAGCAATTGGGTTTTCGTGCAACCAAACTTCGTACTGCTGAGGATTCGCTTTTACTGATACCCAATGGAAATCTTGCGACAGCCATCATTGATAATTACGGTTTTCGCAAGCAACGGAGGTTGCGACTTGTATTTGGTATTGATCTTCATACTGAGGTTGAAAAAATAGGTTTGTTGCATGTGAAATTGTTGGAGAAACTTGTTGCAACCCCGCGGGTCATTGCCAACAAGACGAAGATTTCGTTTTTAAAAATCGGCGAGAATGGATTGGAGTTCGAGGTCTCGGCTTTCGCAGACATTCAAAATGATGATCAGGAAAGAAGCCTTAAAGAGGCCATTTTGGAAATTGTATTGCAACTTGCATTGGAGATGGAGATAAAGACGACAAATCTTAAGAAGTAATAAAGCAGGGCAATAAAAAAAGCTTCAAGAAAGCGCACGACTCCTTGAAGCTTTTTATTTGGAGCAGCGATTAATCCCTTAGCTTAATGGACACATACTTGGTTTCGAGATAGGATTCCATGCCTTCTTGAGCAAGTTCCCTGCCTAGGCCACTTTCCTTCATGCCGCCAAACGGGCATTGGGGTGTTGCAGGCACGGGGTCGTTTATCCCGATGATTCCCGCTTCCAATCCCTCTGCCATCTTAAGCGAAGTGGTTAGATCATTGGTGAAAACATAAGCAGCAAGGCCATAGGGGGTGTTGTTTGCAGCAGCAATAACATCTTCGACTTTGTTGAATTCAATGATGGGCATTACTGGAGCAAAAGGCTCTTCGGTAAGGATTCTGCAAGTTGGGTTAAGGCCAGATATCACGGTGGGTTCGAAGAAGTAACCCTTTTCGAATTTGTCTGATTTCTTGCCACCGGTAAGCACTTGGCCACCCTTGCCCTTGAAATTCGACTGCAGCTTCGGTGAATTTCTTCTGGATATCCTTGTGTACAAAGAACCTGCTGGGCGAGATGCATACCTGCCCGTTGTTGCGGAACTTTCCTGCAACCGCAAGCTTTGCACTTACCTCGGGATCGGAATCTGGGAAGACGATGAAGGGTGCATGCCCACCGAGTTCCATGCTGATTCTTTTCACCTGATCTGCGGAAGCGCGTATCAGTTGCTTGCCCACCTCGGTTGATCCGGTGAAACTGATTTTTCTGCAAATGCGATTTTGCATGAACTCATCAGCCATCTCCTGGCCGGGGCCGATCACCAGATTTGCAACGCCAGCGGGAAGGCCTGCTTCGATAAGGCATTCGAAAATCACGATCAATGATCTTGGGGTTTGGCTTGCAGGCCTGCTAACTACGGTGCAACCAACTGCAAGGGCGGGGGCCAACTTGCGGATTGCAAGGGTGATGGGGAAATTCCAGGGGCTGATAGCTGCTACCACGCCCACGGGGTGCTTCAGGGTTAAATGTCTTTTTCCAGGTGCTGAGTTTGGGATAACCTGGCCATATGCTCGTTTACCTTCTTCTGCAAACCATTCAAAAGTATCTGCAGAGTGCATGACTTCTGCCTTGGCTTCGACCACGGGTTTTCCTTGTTCCATGGTCATAACCCGGGCGATTGCATCAGCGCGTTCGCGCATGAGGTCAGCGGTTTTTTTGAGAATTTTTGCCCTATCCCATGAGGTTAGTTTCTGCCAGGCTGGCATGGCCTTTGCGGCGGCTTCCAGCGCCAGCTTGGTTTCTGCCCTGCTGCCGTAGGCAACTTCCCAAAGAACTTCTTCGGTTGCAGGATTAATGACGGCATGTGTTTTGCCATCCAGGGCATCGCACCATTTACCATCAATGTAAAGTTTTGTCTGAATGGATGTAGCAGTCGTCATGAATCAACCTCGATCGTTAAAAAAGTGGAACAGTTGGTATTGTAGTAAAACGGAATCAAGTGCTGGGAAGATCAAGAACTTTGCGCATACGGGCCACGATGTCGGTGAGTTCTTTTTCGCCCCCGCCACCAACTTCGGATGTTGCCCAGCCATCGTAGCCGATTTCGCCCAGAGCTTTTAAAACTTCGGGCCAGTTTTCATCACCTTCGCCTATGGCGCACCATTGCTTGGTGTTGCTATAACCTTTGAAGTCGAATTTGACCATTCTTTTGCCGAGCTTGCGGATCCAATCAGCGCTGCTAACGCCAAACTTTACCATGTTAGAGCAATCAAAATAAGCAGCGACAAAAGGGCTTTTGAAGTCATCGATATATTGCACAAGTTGTTCAGGTTTGGTGATGAAGTTGTTCCATACGGTTTCGATGCAAATCTTGATGCCTAGTTTTTCTGCGGTGGGTAGGGCTTTCTTCACTTCGATCTGGGATCGTTCGTAGCATTGTTCGTAGGTGACATCCTTGTTGACTACACCCGGAACTAAAAGCAGGGTATCTGCACCAAAGAACTTGGCATCTTCAATGCCTGAAATTAAAGCCTTTAACCCCTTGGCTCGAATGGCTTCATCGGGTGAGGAAAGAGTATCGCGCCAGTGCACCGAATCAATCACGCCATGGATTTTAACGCCTGTCTGTTCAGCAGCTTTTTTTGCTTCTTCTTTGTTAAGGCCGCTGGGGCTGTCGACTTCAACGCCTTGAATCCCAAGTTTTTTTGCAAGGGTTAGTTTTTCAAGGGTAGTGCTACCAGCTTTGATCATGCCATACTTGACAGCCAATCGAAGTACGGGCTTCTTGGCTGGTGCAAGGCTGGAGTTAAGTGCCATCACTGAATTTCCCAAGGTTAAGGCTGCGCTTGTTGCGAGAGTATTTTTAACAAATTTTCTGCGATCCATGGTTTGCTCCTTTTTTGGAATTCATCTTGATATTAAAGATTAATCGTTTACATGGCTTGTGCACAGAAAAAACTACCCGAGTCTTCCTTCTGTAACGGATCTAAGGGTGTATGTATGGTTGAATGGGCCTTGGTTCCAACTCCCAGTATTGCAACCACCCATGAAATACGTTGAAGTGAATTGGTACTTCAAAGTCCCAAGGTATTAAGTAATCATGAGACACCTTCCTTTTGTTGGTTTGATGGCTGCACCCTTCACTCCCTTGAATGAAAAGGGTGATCTTAATTTGGATATGATTCCGATTCAGGCAAACCATCTTTTGAAAAATGGTGTTAAAGGTGTTTTTGTAGCAGGCACGACGGGTGAATGCCAGTCGCTTACTATTCAAGAAAGAATTCAGCTTGCTCAGGCTTGGTCGGTAGCAGCAAAAGGCAGGCTTACATTCATGATTCATGTTGGGCATAACAGTGCCCGAGAAGCGCGCGAGCTTGCCAGGCATGCCAAATCTGTTGGAGCAGATGCAATATCTTCTGCTGCACCTTGTTTTTTCAAGCCTGCAGTTCCTGCTGATCTGATTGAGTTTCAGGCAGAGGTTGCAAGTGCCGCGCCTGAGCTTCCTTTTTATCATTATCACATCCCGCTTTTCACGGGAGTGAATGGGCCGGTTGCACCCTTCTTAAGAATGGCGAGCAAGAAAATCCCCAATCTTGTAGGTGTCAAGTATTCCCATTCCGATCTTTCTGATCTTCTTGAATGCACGATTTTAGATGGTGGCAGATTTGAAGTCTTATATGGTTGCGATGAGATGTTGCTTGGTGCAATTGCGATGGGAGTTCGTGGTGCGGTTGGTAGCACCTATAATTTTGCCGCTCCCATTTATCTTGAAATGATGGAAGCATTTGAAAAGGGCGATGTAGAAAAAACCAGGGTGCTGCAGGAAAAAAGCGTTGCATTTGTTCGGTTGATTCAGGAGTTTGGAGGCATTTCCGGGGGCAAAGCCCTTATGGGTGCCTTGGGAGTTGAGTGTGGGCCTGTTCGCCCGCCCCTCCACAAATTAACCAAGGATGAAATTCAAACCCTGCGTGATAAATTCATGGTTCTGGGTTCTATCAGTAAGGTATCTAATCCGCATGCTGTGTGACTGCCTCTTATACTAGCCAATCCTTCAATTTTTCCCCTGTTTGCTGGTTTATTTCTTTAGCCATGGGTATCATTATCTTAATGTAGGTTCTTTCTTTTCATGGGGATGGCATGCCTTCCGTTTTAATCCTTTACTTGGTTGCTGCTTTGGGTGCTGAGCCCGCCAAGATCGATTTTAATCGTGACATCCAGCCAATTTTCAAAGAACATTGTTATAAATGTCATGGCGAAACCAGCAGTAAAAATGGCCTAAGGCTCGATCGTAAAGCTGATGCCCTTAAGGGTGGCGATTCAGGCAAAGTTATCATTCCTGAAAAAGCAGATACAAGTATTCTCTTTCGTAATGTCGCAGCCCTCGAAAATTCAAACATCATGCCTCCCAAAGGGCCAAGGCTTTCTTCGCAACAATTGAATCTAATCAAGAACTGGATCAACCAAGGGGCGCAATGGCCTGATGATGGTTCTGAAAAGTCGAATGCACTTTCCTGGTGGTCGCTTCAGCCGATGAAAGTTATTCCTCCGCCCAACGCCAATCCTCAATGGGTCAAAAACCCGATTGATTCCTTTATTTGGAACAAGTTGCAGCAGAAGGAATTGAGCCCTTCAAAGGAAGCTTCCAAGATTACACTTTTGCGAAGGGTTTATTTTGATGTCACTGGTCTTCCACCCGAACCTGCAGAGATTGAAAATTTCCTCAACGACAAATCGCCAGATGCTTATGAAAAACTGGTTGATCGGTTGCTTGCTTCGCCCCAGTATGGAGAACGCTGGGCTCGCCATTGGCTTGATGCTGTTCACTTCGGCGAAACCCATGGCTACGACAAAGATAAGCTAAGGCCCAATGCCTGGCCCTACCGGGATTATGTGATTCGTTCGCTGAATTCAGATAAACCTTATGGCAGGTTTGTTTCAGAGCAGCTTGCAGGGGATATGCTTTTTCCCGGCACTCCCGAAGGAATCGAAGCTCTGGGTTTTATTTCGTCTGGCCCTTGGGATTTTATCGGTCATGCCGAAGTGCCCGAGAGCAAAATCGATGGCAGGGTTGCGCGCCATCTCGATCGTGATGACATGGTTGCCAATACGGCCAACACTTTTCTGAGCATGACGGTTCAGTGTGCGCAGTGCCATAACCATAAGTTTGATCCTATTCTGCAGACGGATTATTACGGCATGCAGGCGGTGTTTGCAGCGCTTGATCGTGCGGATAAGCCCTACCATGCCGATGCTGCAATCGCATCGCAGTTTGAATCACTAAAACAGAAAATCAAAGTTCAGGAATCAGCAATACAGTCATTCGAAGCAAAGATGCCTGGCAGAAAAGAACTGGCAGAAATTGATTTGCGCCTGTCTCAATTGCAAAAAGCATCTGTTGGAAAGAACCCTGCCTTTGGCTACCACAGTGGTATCAGCCCAAGGCAATCGGAAGCCAAGTGGGTTCAGATTGAACTCGCTCAACCCCAGGCCATCGATAAGATTGTGTTGCATGCCTGCCATGATGAGTTCAACAACATTGGTGCGGGTTTTGGTTTTCCTGTTCGCTATCAAGTTCAGATTGGTGATGAAGCAACTTTTAAAGCACCTGAAATCTTGAGTTTTGAAACCACCGAGAAAGACCAGCCTAATCCTGGCTTGATGCCTGTGGTTATTAATGCGGGGATGAAAAAAGCCAAGTATATCAGAGTGGTTGCCACTAAACTTGCTCTTAGGAGCAAAGATTATATTCTTGCACTTGCTGAAGTAGAGGTGCTTGATGCCAAGGGTAAAAATCTTGCCCTAAACGCTCCGGTTACCAGTCTTGATTCTACCGAGGCCCCCATTCGCTGGGCTAAAAAGAATCTTACCGATGGCATCTGGTTCGAAGGCGCAGATACTAGCAAAAAAGAGGTCGCTGTACTTCAGGAACAGAAGAAAAAGTTGCTTGTAACTCTTGTACCTGAAGCTGACAGGCTGACACTTGAAAACATGAATGCCCAAGTTTCTGAATTGAAGAAGCAACTTGCAAAACTGCCCCAGCCTAAAATGGTTTTCGCTGGAACGGTTCATACAGGAAGTGGCGCTTTTTCTGGTACGGGCGCAACGGGGGGCAAGCCTCGAACCATTCATTTGCTTCAGCGGGGCAATATCGAAAAACCACTTGATGTTGTTTCCCCTAGAGCGATTACTGCTCTCCCTCATTCTCCGGGAATGTTTTCAATCGCAGAAAATGAACCTGAAGGTTTGCGCAGGGTGGCTCTTGCCAACTGGATTACCCATGATGCAAACCCGCTTGTTTGGCGATCTATTGTGAACAGGGTTTGGCGCTGGCATTTTGGCAGGGGCATTGTTGATACACCCAATGACTTCGGAAAAATGGGCAAAGAACCTTCCCACCCCGAACTTCTTGATTGGCTTGCAACCGACTTCCGCGATAATGGACAATCTCTTAAACGCCTTCATCGCATGATTTTAACCAGTGCCACCTATCAGCAATCCTCCGCTAACATTCCTGATATGGCTTCCAAGGATTCCGACAATGTTTATTACTGGCGCATGAATCGAAAAAAACTTGAGGCGGAAGCTATTCGTGATTCTGTCTTGAAGGTTTCGGGCAAACTTGATGAAGCGATGTATGGCCCCAGCTTCCAGGACTTTGTCATCGAAAAACCAGAGCACTCGCCACATTATCAATATCACCTTCATAACCCTGAAGACCCCAAGGCGTTTCGTAGAGCCGTTTATCGATTTCTCGTTCGCTCACAGCAACAACCATTCATGACCACTCTTGATTGCGCAGATCCCTCCCTATTAGTGGATAAACGCAATGAAAGCTTATCTGCATTGCAGGCGCTTGTGCTCTTGAACAATGGTTTCATGCTGGTGCAATCCAAGGAGTTTGCAAAAAGATTAGAGCGTGATTTTCCCAAACAGCAACAAGTTGAAAATGCTTTTCTGATTGCCCTTGGGCGCAGACCCACCCAATCCGAACTTGAATCTTTGACTGCATTGACAACCCAGTATTCGCTCGCAGATTTGGCCCGGGTTCTGTTCAATCTCAATGAGTTTTCCTTCGTTGATTAAACCGGATGCAATATGAATTTCCATGATAAAAACTTGAACCTTGGCATTCCTGCCCCAAGCAGACGCGAGATGCTTTGGAATACAGGTGGCGGATTGGGTGGAATTGCCCTTGCTTGTTTGCTCGGAAATCAATCCGCATTTGCTGGTTCGCTTAATGAGGGTGGCGTTGGCGGTCTTTCTGGGCTTCCTCATCACCCACCTAAGGCCAAGCGGGTCATTCAGCTTTTCATGGCGGGCGCTGCAAGCCATGTTGATCTTTTCGATTTCAAACCACAACTCATCAAGCAGCATGGCAAGAGTTCCGACTTCGGCGAGAAAGTGGAAGCGTTTCAAAACGGCCTGGGTCCCTGGCTTAAACCCATCTGGGATTTCAAACCGTATGGCAAATCCGGGAAGATGCTAAGCGATACCGTTTCGCCCCTGGGTGATGTTGTTGATGATATCGCCTTTGTTCATAACATGGTCGGCAAGACTGGCATTCATAGCCAGTCCACTTATTTGCAGGCAACGGGTTTTCAGAGCCCAGGCTTTCCTGGCATGGGTTGCTGGGTCAGTTATGGCTTGGGCAGTATGAATCAAAACCTTCCCACTTTTGTGGTGCTTCCTGATCATCGTGGCTTTGCAAGCAACGGCCCCAAAAATTGGGATAGTGCTTTTCTCCCTTCGCAACATCAAGGCACCATTCTTAAACCGGGCGCACCAAACCCGATTGAAGATCTTTTCCCTGCTCCCCAAGGTAACTTTATTTCCAAGGCCAGCGCCGATGCTTCCTTTGATATCCTTGGTAAACTCAACCGCCAACATTTGCAATCCAGGGAAGGCGATAGCAGGCTAAATGCCCGTATTCAAAGCTACGAACTTGCTGCGAGAATGCAGCTTGCTGCGCCCGAAGCCATGGATATCTCGAAAGAGCCCGCTTACATTCGCAAGCTTTATGGCCTCGATCATAATGTTCAAACCTTCGATAAGGAAATCAACGCAATTGAAGAGATTGATCACTTCTCGCGCAAGTGTCTGGTAGCTCGAAGATTGCTGGAAAGGGGCGTGCGCTTTGTGCAAATCTGGTCCGGTTGCGATAACGGTTTTCCCAGGCGCAATTGGGACAGCCATGAAGATATCGAACGCGATCATGGCCCGCTTGCAATGGGCATGGCTAGGGGCTCTGCAGCACTCATCCTTGATCTAAAACAGCGCGGCCTTCTTGATGATACCATCATTCTTTGGACTACCGAATTTGGCAGAATGCCTTCTTCTCAAGGAGGTAAAGGCCGTGATCATAATCCTTATTGCTTTACCAATTGGCTTGCAGGCGGTGGTATCAAGGGTGGTGTATCGTATGGCCCCAGTGATGATTTTGGATACAAACCCCAGGATAGAAAAAATCCCACCCAGGTATATGATATCCATGCAACTATTCTGCATTTGCTTGGTATTGACCATACATTGCTAACCGTTAGGAATAATGGCATCGATCGCAGGTTGACCGATGTTCACGGGCATGTGATCGAAAACATCCTCGCTTAAACTCATTTTTAACCCTATGAAAGGTCTTGCATCATGGATCCATTAAAAAAAGTAATTTCTATTGTTCCTAGTGGAAAAGTTTTAACCCTGATGGATGAATTCCGCGAATTTGCTTTCAAAGGAAACTTCATCAATGTTGCAATTGGCGTGGTCATCGGCGGCGCCTTCAGCAAAGTAGTTGAATCTTTGGTGAAAAACATTCTCATGCCTTTTGTCAGCTTGTTTACCCCGGTTGAAAAAGGTTATGCAGGTTGGACTTTTGTCATTAATGGAGTGGAAATTCCATACGGGGTATTTCTGGGAGAAATCATCAACTTCCTCATCATTGCTGCTGCAATGTTCTTCTTCATTGTCAAGTTTCTTAATTGGATGATGAATGTAAAAAAAGAGGAACCTGTAGTTGTCTTGACCAAGCAGGAAGAATTGTTAATCGAGATTCGCGACCTGTTGAAAGCTAAGGCATCCTGATATTCTTATCGTCTAATTAAGGCATTCCCATGCGAAATATGCTGCTATCTCTGCTTGTTCCTTGTCTTTTTATTCATCCTGTATTTTCTGCAGATGAACCAGTGGATGTTGTAATCTATGGTGGCACCTCTGCAGGGGTCAGTGCCGCAATCCAAGCTGCCCGCATGGGAAAAACTTCGATTATCATCGAGCCTTCCAAGCACTTGGGCGGCCTTACCACGGGCGGACTGGGTGCCACCGATACCGGAAGCAAAGCTGTGATCGGTGGAATCTCCCGCGAATTTTATCAACGACTTCGCAAACATTACGACAAACCCGAAAGCTGGAACCTCGAAAAACGCGACTCCTTCAAAGGCTACCGCAAAGATGAAGATGCTATCTGGGCTTTCGAACCCAAGGTCGCTCATAAAGTCATTCATGAAATGCTTGATGAACATAAAATCAAGTTCGTTCTAAATGAAAGACTTGATCGTACCAATCCCACTGCAATTGTAAAAAAAGGCACTGCAATTCAATCCATCAAAATGGAATCAGGCAAAACCTTTACCGGCAAAATGTTCCTTGATGCAACCTACGAAGGCGATCTCCTCGCTGCTGCAGGGGTTCCCTTTCATGTCGGAAGAGAAGCTAATTCAAAATATAATGAAACTCTCAATGGTATCCAGAAACAAAAAAATAATCACAATCATCGCTTTACCGCCAAGGTTGATCCCTATGTTATTCCAGGCGACCCCAAGAGCGGCTTGCTTCCAGGCATCGAGCCCGGCCCCCATCCAGAAGATGGTTCTGAAGATCACAGGCTTCAAGCTTACTGCTTTCGTATGTGCATGAGCTTGATCCCTGAAAATCGTGTTCCCTTTCCCAAACCCGAAAACTACAACGAAAAAGACTTCGAGCTTTTGTTCCGTAACTTCGAGGCGGGAGATCTTCGGATTCCCACAAGCATCCTCATGATGCCCAATGGCAAAACCGACACCAATAATAATTTCGCAGTCAGCACCGACTACATTGGCGCCAATTATAAATACCCGGAAGCCTCCTATAAAGAGCGCGAAAAAATCATCGCAGATCATGAATACTACCAAAAAGGCCTGATGTGGAGCATTTGTAATCACCCGCGTGTTCCTGCTAAGGTTCGCGATGATATGAAAAAATGGGGCCTTGCTAAGGATGAATTCATCGATTCCAACAACTGGCCCCATCAAATTTATGTCCGTGAAGCAAGGCGCATGATTGGCGAATATGTCATGACCGAACTCGATTGCAGAAAACTTCGCGCCACCCCCGATTCCATCGGCATGGGTTCCTATAACATGGATTCCCATAACTGCATGCGCTATGTCACCCAAGATGGCAAAGTTCAAAATGAAGGTGATATCCAAGTCAGCCCAGGTGGCCCTTATAAAATCAGTTACAAATCCATCACCCCAAAAAAACAACACGCAGCTAATCTGCTCGTTCCTGTTTGCATTTCCTGCTCCCATATGGCGTATGGTAGCATTCGAATGGAACCTGTTTTCTTTATCCTGGGCCAGTCCGCTGCTACCGCTGCCTGCCTTGCTATCGATGCAAAAATAGATGTGCAGGATCTTCCCTACGAAAAACTCAAAACCAAACTGTTGGAAGATAAGCAGGTGCTTGAATCGAAAGATGCAGTTCCCAGCCTTCCTGCCCTAGATCCCAAAAAAATGGCAGGTATTGTCATTGATGATATCCAGGCAGTTAAAAAAGGCTCTTGGAGCGAAAGTTCTTCCATCGGTGGTTTTGTAGGCAATGGATATATCCATGATGCTAATGAAGGCCATGGCTCCAAATCCGTTTCCTTTCAAGCGAAGTTACCCAAAGATGGAACCTATGAAGTGCGTTTTTATTATAACTCTAATGCAAATCGCGCAACCAATGTTCCCGTTACAATCGAACATGCCACCGGATCGAAAACTATTCTGGTGGACCAGCGCAAACCCAACAAAATGGGATTTGTTTCCCTGGGTAAATTTGATTTCAAAAAAGATGCTGTTGCGATTGTTGTTATCTCTAATAACAAGACGAATGGCCATGTGGTGGCCGATGCAGTTCAGTTTCTTCCTTGATTAAAAATTAGCTGGAGTCATTTCGCCCATGACCCGATCGTTTCTTCAATTGTGGACTCGTGCAGAGTTCGAGGTCTGGAAATCCGAACCCAATAGTCCCCTTATCTATGCAGCTAGTAATCAATTCAAACAACGAGGCATAACCATAGGTGATCAACTCTTTATCGTCGCTTGCTTTGCAGATGCATTGCATCTCATGGGATGCCTGAAGGTAGAAAAGGGAACCTTGAATGCAGTTGAAGCTAAAAATCTTCTCCCCAAAGGTTCTCATACTTGGGCTAAAGATTATGTCTTTCATGATCGATCACTCAACACCCGAATGCGTTTTGATTTACATGTGCCCGTAAGCGTGCTTACTTCTTTTCGGTTTGCAGATGGCACCAACCCAAAGTTCAAAGGGGATGGCTCCGAATTCAAACCTGATCCTCAAACCTTTAGAGGAGTTCGTGAACTTTCATTTAATACAGCAACCAATCTTGCCAAGCTTCTTGGTGGTAAAGAAGCCCCTAGGAACGATGATACATCTGTAGAATCTGAAAAAATCAGAGCGTTGAGTATTAGGCAGCCATATGCAGAGCGGATACTTCGGGGTGATAAGAAAATTGAGTATCGCACTTGGCCCACAACGCATCGGGGCAGGATTTATATTTATGCTGCGAAGACGCCTGTGCTATTGCCGGGCCATGAGGATTCGTTGGACCCTTTGAAGTTGCCCCGGGGGGTATTGGTAGGCACTGTGGAAATTGTTGATTGTAAAAAAGGGGGAAAGTATTTTGAATGGGCTTTAAGAAACCCGGTTAGGTTTGAGCCACCCCGCACCTTTAATGCTTTCCCACAGGCAGGCTACTTCTACCCCTTTGGCAAACCATAGAGAAAAAATAAAAATATTTTAACTATTTATTTATTTAAGGTTTTTATTGCACCATTTTTCTATTTTAATACATTAAATAAACTGGTCGTGTTGCTATGGGCAAATTGAATTAGTTATGGTTTTGCGATGGGGGTTGTTAAGATGAATCGTAAATATTCGATTTTGGTTGGATTTTTAACGCTTATGCCAATTTGTTTTGGGGCCGCTACGGTCTCAATGATGATCCCGAATACCGTTATAGCTGCGGATGCAAAAATCCGTACTCAAGTGACTGGCTTTGGTAAAACAGAAAATGATGCCTATTTTAATGCTAGAGGTGCGGCTCTCACGATTGTCCCCAAAAATCATGTTTGGACTATCGTTGAGAATACCAAGGTCACCTATTTTATTGGTAACAATTGGATCTGCACGATTATTATTGAGTACGCTCTATAAAACAGACATTTTCAAACTTTCCAAGGCAAATTTAAGCAATTCTCAAAAGACTCAAAAAGTTTAATTAAACTAAAATAACCCAGTATTTTAGCTATCTCTATCTTTATTTAAATTTTATTGGCTGATGCTTGCAATTTATTCCGCTTATTAGAAGTGCAGGGATACTATGTGTATTTTTGCTTGATAAAGGAATTATTTTGGGTTTTTCACTCCCAAGGAATATTGATATGTCAACATCTAGTTCTGTTTCATTTAAAGCCAGCCCTGATAAGGTTTGGGGGGCCGTAGTAAAATTAATAACATCAGCTAATTATACCATTACTAAAACAGATCAAGGTGCCAGACAAATTGTTTATCAAGCTTCTGGTGGTGGATGGGCTTGGAAACAATCTGTACAGGTAAGCGTAACCGGAATAGATGAAGATGAGACTATGGTTACTGTGATGGCCCAAGCTGCAGGTCAATCAACACTAACTGAAGGTGGCCAGCAAAGGAAGTTAATTAATTTTATCATCGATTCTCTTTGTGAAAAATTTCAATTAGCTGAAAATCAAAAATCTTTAAACAACGTACCCGGAACTTCAGGGTGTTTTGGATTGATTATGTTAATCCTTCTTGGCGCTGCTGGTATTGTTGCGGTTTTAATTTAAATGAGCTCCATTGTTTCATTACAAATATTTTTCTGAACACAAAAAATCTTGCGGTAGGAAGTAATAATGAAATCTTTTATTTTATTTGTTCTGGCGTTGGGTTTGTTTTTCCTTGCAATACTTGAGGAAGGACATTCCAGGGATCAAGAAAAAAGATCTGCGGAATCGAGCGACCGAATCAATCAAGCTCAGGGAAATCTAAGAAATATTTTCGGTTCCGGTTACAACCCTGAAATTTCAATAGGGACCAAGGTTAGTAGAGTTCCTGTTGTGGTTCTGGGTGGATTAGGCGGTATGTTTTTCCTTGCTGCTTTGGTTACCCTTGGCTCTGGTAAAAAGGCTTAATTTTAAGTGAGGTTAAAATGAAATTTCCCCGCCTATTTTTTATTTGTTTGATTTTCTTGTTTTCCAGATTTTCAATCGGTCAAGAGGCAAAAAAAACGCCATTGGTGGATTTTAACTTTGATCCTAATGGTAATTTTGGGGTTAGTCTTACAGAGGAGAGTTATAAATTATTGCAAAAACAAAATTTTGGAAATGTTCCCATAGGAAAAGGTATTCGTGATGGTTATGGGAGATTGACTTTTGCAGAAAATGGCTCAACTAATAATTTGATGACAATGATTGATGGTGTTGCAATAAATGTTAAATTTCCTGTTTCTTCGTTCAGAGAACTGGAGCAAGTGGATGGCGAGGGAAAATCCTGGAAAAATTTCTATTCAGATAAAACAGTAGGAATTGATATTTCACAAACCGTGAAAATTGTTGAAGGTGAGCAAAGTGGCAATCTTGATACCGTAATTGCTAAGTTTTCATTGACTAATAATTCGAGGAAGAACCATAGTTTTAGTTTTCGTTACATGTTGGATACATTTATTGGATCCAATGATGGTGTTCCATTCACGATCCCAAATTTTAATGGGCTATGTAATACATTTGCCAATTTTAATACCACAAGTGTAATACCTGAATATATCGAAGCCCTCGAGTTTCCAAATTTGGCCAATCCTGGAACAGTCGCCCATTTGGGAACCGTCGTTAGTGCTAAACATGGAAATTTTGCCCCTATGTCTCAAGTTTTGCTAACAGCTTGGCCTGGAATCAATTGTGGCTGGCTTGTTCCGATTGATCCATTTCGGAGGGATTCTGCAATTGTCATGTATTGGAAACCTGCGATTGTAAAACCGGGAGAAAGCTATGAATGTGCATTTTCTTATGGCCTTCAGCCTTTGACCAAATCTGTTGGGGCAAATGGCATTGCTATTTCCACTGGAGGGGTTTTTGAAAAAGGAAAAAACGCAATTATCATTGCATATGTCGATCAACCAAAAATTGGAGATTTTGTAACGTTGGACTTACCCGAAGGATTAAAAATCAGCACAAAAACACCAGTTAAACAAAAGGTGAAATACATTCCTGGTCAACCTTATGGACAAGTAACTTGGCAAATAAAATTAGAAGAAGATGGAATGAAAAAAGTTACTATTTCAAGATCCAATGGGGTTAGCCTTAGTAAAGAAATTAGAGTCCGCTGATTGTTTTAAGTTTATACCAATTGAATTTTCTTTGTTTTACTATTATACTTTCCGTGTGGATGCCCCAGAATCCTTCGCTCAATGGAATTTTCCTTGCCCGATAACTTCGACTCCGTTCATCATCTAAATACTTTACTCGACCTTTTGAAAAAAGGTGATGAGAAGTCCAAGATTCAAATCATCGAGTTTGCTTTCAAACGCTTTAAAAAATTAGCCAAGCGTATGATCGCTTCCTACCCACTGCTTCGAACCAAGGCTGATACCGATGACCTGCTGCAAAACTTCATCATCCGCTTAACTAAGGCAATAGAGTCGATCGTTCCAGACAATAGTGTAGATTTCTTCCAGCTTGCCTCTGTTCTTATGCGTAATGAACTCATCGATATGGGTAGGAAGCTATTTGGCAAAGATGGTGCCAAGAAGAATTTTGAACAATCCACAGATCCAAAATTTCTCGATGCCAAGGAACCCGGGGAAGGCCCCTCAGGCATTTCAGAATGGGTCGAGTTTCATGAATCCATCGATGAACTTCCTGAAGAAGAAAAAACGGTTTTCCAACTTATTTTTTATCAGGGATTCTCTCAGGAAGAAGTATCAAGCCTCCTCGGTATTTCCATCAAAACGGTTTTTCGTAGGTGGACCAAAGCCAAATTAATCCTTTCAGATAAGTTTGTTTAAACTATCACTCCTAAAAAAACCGAAACATCTTCGAAAAAAAACAACTGCGAAATTATAATACGTGGTGAAATTTGAGATGTAATATAAAGCCTAAAAATCTTGGCTCAGGTTTAAATTGTTTATTAACCAATATTTCTTTCAGTTTAGGTTTGATTTAGCATATTATCCTTATTGAACTAATTTGAGCATTTAACCCGTATTTTGTAACTTCTGCTTAGGCTCAATGCCAAGGAACGCAAGGCTTGTGATGAATTAATCGATTGCCATTAAGTGCGCCTTTACGAAAGTAATCCCCAGAATGTGGTAGTTAATCCATGGATCCAGCCCAATCAAAAATAAATCAAGAATTAGAAGAAGCATTGTTTAAATACGAGGAACAACGCCTATTTCAAAAAGGTATATCTCTTGAAACTTTTCTGGAGTCCTACCCTGCCCTGAAGGACCAATTACCAAAAGCCCTCGAAAAACTTAAAAAAATGGACTGGCTACTTACGACCGATTCCGAACCAGAGGGCGAAACGCTTTCTGATCAGGAATCCATTTATCCAAGCAAAATTACCAAGGGTGATTCACCCGTTTCTGGATATCGGTTGATCAAAAAAATAGGCAGGGGTAGCTTTGGTGAGGTTTGGGAGGCCAAGGGGCCGGGTGATATTTCCCTTGCAATGAAAATCATCCCCATTGCCAATGGGCTTGATATTGTTGAAATCCGTTCCCTGAATCTTTTTAAATCCATCCGCCATCCCCATTTGTTATCTATTTTTGGATTCTGGATCATTGAGGAATACCTATGGATAGCCTTTGAACTGGCGGAAATGAATTTTCTTCAATATGTAAACAAAATCAAACCTTCCGAAAACGAAATTCTATCCATGTTTAATGATGCTGCTGAAGCTATTGATTTTCTGAATCAGAAAAGACATTTACTGGAGGATGGTGAATTGGTTTCCATTCTTCACCGGGATATCAAGCCACAAAACATGTTGATCGTTGGTGGCGCTTTGAAACTTGGCGACTTTGGCCTGGCTCGCATCCTGGATGATGAAACAAACCAACACAGCGGTTGTATGACCCCCAGCTATTCGCCTCCCGAATTCTTCCAGGAAAAAATGAGTTCCACCTCGGATCAATATTCCCTGGCAATCACCTACTGCCAAATCCGGGGCGGAGCTTTGCCATTTACCGGCAACCCTGCGGAAATCATGGCAGGGCATTGCAATCGCCAGCCCGATCTTTCCATGCTTCCCTTTCATCAGCAAGGGGTGGTGGGAAAAGCGCTTGAAAAAAATCCCTTGAAACGATGGCCCAACTGCACTGAGTTTATCAATCAAATCAAGCTGGCTAATTCAAATCCTACCAAGCCCACTTCAAGCCTAAATCAGAAATCATTCTTCAAAACAGCTTTAATTTCCCTTGCATTCATAACTTTTGGATTCCTTTTTTACTTTGGATTAGGCAAATTGCAAATATCCAAATTCAATGAACTCACCCTTGAAGGCCATCGAGGCGAGGTAAATTGCGTATGCATCTCGGAAGATGGCAAAATTGGAATCAGCGGTGGGGCAGACAGAAAGGTAATTGTTTGGGACCTTGAAAATCATAAATCCAGATTCCATCTCAATGAACACACCAAGAATGTGGTATCCGTTGCAATTTCAAAAGATGGGCAACAGGCGTTAACAGGTGGAGACTTCCTTGATAATCAAATTGTCCTCTGGGATCTGGTGAGGGGTGAAAAAATAAAAGTCTTGTCAGGGCATCTCCATTCCATAAGGAATGTTTGTTTTTTACCTGATGGAAAAAGAGCAATATCATGCAGTTGGGATTGTACCGCAAGATTATGGAATCTTGAAACCGGTTCACAAATTCAATTTTTTGAATACCTGGATACACAAGATCCTAAAAACCTTACCCTTGGTTCTCCAAGGCAGGTTTGGCAGATGGGTCTTTCGCAAGATGGGAAGACCATGGTCTGCTGCCTGCGGGATGGAAAAATCTGCGTGTACGATGTTGAGTCTGGGAAAAGATTACAGACCTTAAACGGGCCCAATCAAGTCTACAAGTCTTTTTCAATGAACACTGAAAGTACTCATGCAATCACAGCATTTGGAGGTCAAATGGAAACGCTCAAGGAGCCGTATGATTTAACAATCAACCGCTGGGATTTGATCAATGGCAAAAAAGAAGTTTTAACAGAAACTGAAAGCCC
>RFZJ01000052.1 GCA_009920765.1 Planctomycetota bacterium
CACAGTATTTGCATTCGCACAAAGCAAAATAAACACCATATTTATTGATAAAAATTTATGGGAAGGCATTGATTTTACAAAATTTCATGGCAAAATTAAAAAAAACATGCTAATTCCCTAGGGCTAATTGAATTCCAATGAAGAAAAAATCAAAAAAAGATGAAGCAAAAATTCTTGGTTTTGTAGGACTGGGCCTCGATAACAAGGACGATCACCAGCGTATAACCAATTGCGAACATTTTTATTTGGTGGGTGGATCCGAAGAAACCCACGAAAGAATGCAAGATACTGCCATTCGTTTTTCTGAATCATTAGAAAAAAAAGGCAAAAGGCTCGAAGACACATGCCCCAAGGAAGCACTTGATTTACTCCGCGAATCAATGCGAGACTAAATTCCTGCCTCCAGAACAAAATTTAAATTCTGAAAGACTTTCATGCCATTAACATTCATCGCTAGGCTTGTTTTTTTCATCACATTGTTAACGGTCATATCGCTTTTTCCCTTGCATTCCTTTTCGCAGCAGGAAACTTCCAAGAAACAATTGAAAGAAATAAACATAAAAGAAGAAATCACAAATCTTTCCACAAAACGAAATCTTATAGCAAAAGAACTGGAATCAATAAAAAAGAATCAAGCTTACGAAAACGACATACCGGATATTGAAATTTATATCAAAGCTATCGATTGGCTTTTTCGAACCAAGGACTTTGAACAAAAAGATACATTTAAGAAAGCAAATTTTATCGCAGATCAGGGATTAGCCAGGGCTTTAAAATTACAAAACAATCAAAAACCATGGCAATCCACATTCAATACCCCTCAGATCCGGGCTTATCGCTCCAAAATTGATAGTTCTCTGCAAGCATATTCAATTATTTACCCTAGGGATTTTGGCTCGAACAAAACAAAGAAGTACCCTCTGCACGTTGTACTGCATGGTAGAAACGAAAAGCTAAACGAGGTGAATTTTCTTTACGAGAACAGGGGGGATAAACCTCTTTCGTCTGACCAAGGTTTTATCCAACTTTCAATTTACGGAAGAGGAAACAATGCATATCGCTGGGCAGGCGAAACCGATCTTAACGAAGCAATACAAAATTTTACAGACCAAGAAAAACTTCTTGGCCGTGACCATTTTATCGACACTGCAAGATTTGTTGTCCGGGGTTTTTCCATGGGCGGTGCCGGATCCTGGCATCTGGGATTACATCAACCTGACCGCTGGTGCCTAATGGGCCCTGGCGCTGGATTTACAACCACTCATGGATATGCCCCAAATTTGCCGGACAAACTTCCCCAACAACAGGAAGACTGCCTGAGTATTTACGACGCATATCTTTATGCCGAAAATGCATTCAACATTCCAGTAGTTGCCTACTCGGGTGAAATTGATAAGCAGAAACAAGCTGCCGACATCATGCAAAAACATATCCAAAGCTTTGGAATTCAAATGGAACATCTAATAGCCCCGGGCTTGGAACATAAATTTCCACCCGAGTGGCAACAAAAAGCCTTTGCTGCATATGCGCCACACATTTCAAAGGGCAGGGTACCGTATCCTGAAAAAATCAAATTTGTAACTTATACCCTCAAGTATCCTAAATGCGACTGGGTAGAAATTCTAGGATTAACAAAGCACTATGTGCGATCCAGGATTGAAGCATCATTCGATGGGCAAAGCTACCAGCTTCAAAGTGAAAACATCAAAAAAATTGCAATAAGTTTACCCACAGATGAAAGCAAGACGTCATTTTCAAACAAATCAGTTGCAATTACTTTAGATGGCCAAAAAATCTCCGTTACACCAAAATTGGTTCAAGGATCCATGAAGATAATTCTGGAAAAAGATGACAAAAATAATTGGTCAATAGCTGCATCTAATACCGTATCAAAAAGAGCCAAAATTTCAGGACTGCAAGGTCCCATTGATGATGCTTTTACGAATGGATTTTTATGTGTCATAGGAAGTGGAAAACCTTGGAATGAACTTATCCACAAAGCATCACTTGAAGAACTTGAACGATTCAAAAAAGACTGGGAATTATTTTTCAGAGCTGAACTTCCCATAAAAAAAGACACAATGGTCACCGACAAAGATCTTGAATCAAAAAACATTATTCTTTTTGGAGACGGAGGCTCGAATTCATGGATTTCAAAGTTGCTTCCAGAAGCACCAATCCAATGGAACAAATCTTCAATTGTTTTAAAAAATAAAACTTATTCCAGTTCAGAACATATGCCTGCGTTTATTTTTCCCAGTCCATTTTCAAATAAAAATTATGTCGTTATCAATAGTGGCCATACCTTTCGAACCGAAGATTTAAAAGCCACCAATGCACTATTATTTCCACGCTGGGGAGATTATGCGATTTTAAAAATCACTCCTGCATCCCCGCTAAAAACCGAACTCCAAATTTCAGGGATATTTGATGAATCTTGGAGTTTGACAGAACCATCAAAATAACATGTCCAAAGCACTCATGCAGTAAATTGTAAGCTGTATATTTGAAAAGACCGGATTAATCGATAATTTGGGACCACCTCAAAAGTTATTCTGTAATTTGATTTCCCCCGCTTTATTCCTATTCCCTTAAGATAAGATGGAATATTTGTGGTATTAATTCAACCGAATTAAAATAGATGCTAATTATAGGTGCTATATTTTAAGAATAATTTTTGGGTCTATCTAAAGGAAAACATCAATGGACATGGATAAACTTGTATCACTTTGCAAAAGAAGAGGCTTTCTTTTTCAATCAAGTGAAATTTACGGCGGACTTAATGGTTTTTGGGATTATGGTCCATTGGGAGTCGAATTAAAACGCAACATAAAAGAAGCCTGGTGGCAGGATATGGTTTCGGGCCACAATGAACTTCTTATCAGTCCCGGGGCACCCTGCGAACACCAGATGGTTGGTATCGATTGCAGCATAATAATGCATCCGCAGGTTTGGAAATGTTCAGGTCATTACGATTTATTCCATGATTTCATGGTTGACTGCAAGGAATCAAAAAAGCGCTACCGTCATGATCAGGTACGTGGTCGCTGGGCTCTTGCAAAAGAGCAAAGGGTATTTATCACAACTCAATCAGGCGGGGAAGAAGGACTCCAAGAAACCGAGCAAAAAGCGCTAAAGTTTTTTAATTTGCGTGCAAAATCGTTGGAAGAAATCTCCTGGGATGGCCCCTTAGTTTCGCTCATTACTATTAGCGATTTCGACAAGGTTTTAGGACCTGACGCAAAGACTTTAGGCACACTAACCCCACCGCGCGAATTCAACCTAATGTTCAAGACAATTGTTGGGGCAATGGGTGGGGAAGAAAGCACTGCCTTTTTAAGGCCCGAAACAGCCCAGGGAATTTTTGTAAACTTCAAAAATGTAGTAGATTCATCCAGGGTCAAAATTCCCTTTGGCATTGCCCAGATAGGTAAAAGCTTCCGAAACGAAATCACTCCTCGCAATTTCACTTTTAGATCGCGTGAATTCGAACAAATGGAAATCGAATTTTTCTGTCACCCAAGCCAATCTCCCCAATGGTACAAATATTGGCGCGACCGCAGATATAAATGGTACACCGACCTTGGGTTATCCTCTTCCAGATTACAATTACGCGACCACGACAAAGACGAATTAAGTCATTACTCCTGTGGCACCGCAGATATTGAATATGCATTCCCATTTCTGCCTCCGGGGGAATTTGGCGAACTCGAAGGCATTGCCCATAGGGGCGATTTCGACCTTAAAAGCCATATGGAGGGAAAACTAGTTCGGTCTGGTGATGAACTGATTGTAGAGCAAGGTGAAGATGGAAAACCCAAGCACCGTGGTTCTGGCAAAGATCTCCGTTACTTTAATGACCAAACCAGAGAACGATTTATCCCACATGTTATCGAACCTTCGGCAGGTGCAGACCGAGGCACATTGGCTTTCCTTTGCGAAGCTTATTTCGAGGAGGAGATTGAAGGCGAAACCAGGGTTGGCTTACGTTTAAATCCCAGAATTGCTCCAGTAAAAGCTGCTATTTTTCCACTCGTAAACAAGGACGGTATGCCTGAAAAAGCCAAGGCTATTTACAGCGATCTTAAAAAAGAATTTGCTGTATTCTTTGACGATGGTGGAGCAATTGGAAGAAGGTACCGAAGGCAAGACGAAATTGGAACACCCATTTGCATTACAATTGATGGCCAAACAAGTCAGGATGACACGGTTACTTGGCGTGATAGAGATTCGCTCCAACAAAAACGTGTCCACATACAAGGCCTTAAGGAAGAATTACGAATCTTGCTGAAAACCTAGGAATCAAGTTTTTTATGCAATCTCAAGGCATCCAGAGTTTGCTGGATGTCTTGAGGCACTGGAGCTTTTATTTCTAATATCTGATTAGTCCGCGGGTGCTTAAAACGCAATCGATATGCATGCAATGCCTGACGACCAAGAAGCAAGGAGTTTTCATCATCTGGAAGGTTCGGAACAAAGTTTTTAATGTGGATACAATCGCGCCCGCTATATATTTTATCTGCTAGTATGGGGTAACCAATGCTCGCCAAATGCACCCGAATCTGGTGCGTTCTCCCAGTCCTAGGTTGTACCTTTACATAAGTGTAACCCTTAAACCTTTCGATTACTTCATAATAAGTGCACGCCTCCTTGGCGTCCTCATTATTTTCATCATTTGTAACCGTCATCTTCACCCTGTCATGCGGATGATGAGCTATTTTACCCTCTATATAATCACTATCTCGATCTATTGCACCAGCCGTTATAGCCAAATATTCCTTGAACACTTTTCGATGCTCAAATAAAAGCGATAATTCGCGATGAGTCTGTTCATGCTTGGCAACAAGAATCACCCCACTGGTATCGCGATCAAGCCTGTGCACAATTCCCGGGCGATATTCACCATTAATAGTACTCAAATTCTCGAAATGAAACCGCAAAGCGTTCACAAGCGTGCCGCGCCAATTACCTTTGGCGGGATGAACAACCATGTTTGGAGGCTTATTTATGACAGCGAGATATTCATCTTCATAAATAACATCAAGAGGGATATCTTCCGGTTGCGGGGCAGGACGAACTGCAATAGGGGGTATTATCTTGATAAAGTCGCCATGTTTGACTTTATAGCTGGACTTGGCTGTTTTTTGATTAACAGTTACGCCCCCACCTTCTATTACTCTTTGAACAACTGATCGACTGTAATCGGGAAATTGCATAACTAGAAACTGATCTAGCCTGACCCCTTCGAGCCTTATTTTAGCATGAACCTCTATCTCGCGAGGGGCGGAAGGCTCCGTTTCGATATCTGTTGTTTCGATTTCTGAAAAGTCAATATCATCAATGTCAAAATCAGTTGTTTCGATTTCATCCATTTTTATTAATCAAAGTTCTTGTAAAAAGCATCCAAATCAAGCTGGTTATCCTGGAGGTTTTTCAGGTATTTAACAGCAAGTGCACCCGCTCCCGTTTTATCTCCCAATAAACTTGCCTTAGTGTAGTTTTCTTTTGCTTTTTCAAATCGCCTAAGAGCCTCGTGGCCTTTGCCTGCATTAAGAAGAGACTGGGCCTTTAATTCTGGAATCAACAATGGGTCATCAACAACCTCACCATAAAGCTCAATAGATTTTTCAATGTTGTTAATTGCTTCTTTCTTAGTTTCCATGTTTGCACTTGCATAAAGAGTCATGCCTTGCGCTAACAAAACCCTGGCAGCCTCAATCCTTGCTATCAAAGCTTGATTAGTACCGGAGTTATTTTTGGCAAATTCTTGAAGTGCTGCAGACTGCTGACCAGAGCCCAAAACAGCCCACCGCTTTGATTCTTCTTCATAAGCATTTTTTGAAACAGAGTTAATTGTAAAATATATTGCGCAAACCAAAATAACCGAAATAGCTGCAACAATGATTTTTCGGGCATGCAATTCTGCGAAATCCGCAAAGGACATCCTCATGGAATCAACTTGAACCAACTGATTATGGGGCTGTTCTTGTGTAGTCATTCCTTCTCCATACAATTTTTGAACTCAAAAAGTTCAGTGCCTATTACAATCAAGTTATTATATGGAAATATAAAGTGGATTTAATCAAGGGTCAATTGCAAGCAATACAAATGCATTAATTCTTTTCAGGCAACTTAGCTTCGTAACCTATTTTTTTAATCGCTTTTGCTAGTGTGTCTGCTTCCATGATAGCCTTCGAACCACCAACACCAGCCCTAACAAGAGCAACATACCAAAAGCGAAGTCTATCCTTTTGGGGCAACTCCGAAGGCTTCAACCCAATAGTTTCAACATCATCAGGATTCCAACGATTCTTTTTTAACTTTTCTGAAACTTGCTTGAAAGTTAATCCGTTGGAAACGATCTGCCCACTTTCATCAGCAATACGGTATGCAACCAATAAATTAAGCAAACCTAAGAATCTCCCAAAATGGAGAGACTTAGTTTTAACCGTCAATAAAAATTGATCTACAGCATCCATTAACATTTCAATTCAGCAAATGCACATGCCACAAATTAACCAACCCACAATTCGGGACAGCGAAGCAATTTGAAGCTTTCATCATTCTAGCATAAAAGTACAAATAGAAATATAGGGAATACTGGCAATTTGACCTGTTTGTGTCAAATATGCCGATTTTAACAGAATACCCTAGGTTTTAATCTGTTTTAAAGCATAAAAAATAAGTCCCTTTTTGTGAATTGAAAAGATATTTAGCAGATTTAACACAATTTTTGTCAGCTGAACAATTGCCAAGGAAACCTGTTTTTTCCTGCTAACCTACCAAATATGCTTTTTAGCTTTACCTTAGATGCAGGATTATTGATTTTTTTGCAACCGGAGGCTAGGATGGTCAAAGTTAGAAAAAACAATTTTGTAGGCTTCAAAGAACTAAAAATTGAATTGCCAAAACTCCCCGAAATTCGAATTCATGATTCCTTGGATCGATGTCTGTATCACCTTTTTGACACTGCAAAAGAAAGCATATTTGGTATTAATTTTGCCAAAAACTGCCCTTTTCAACCTACGCACCCTGCGTTAAACATTGACTTCCAAAAACTTGATTACAGTCTTCCAAGGCAAATAGAACAAAAAGTGGGATGGGATATTGAATCCAGCAAAACGATTCCGGATTCCATTTTAATTGGCCAAAACTATGAGCCCTTTGGTTCTTTTGAAAGAACCAGAACGCCAGCCATTGCACTAGGAAGATTTTTAGTACAAAAGGGCTTTAAAATTTGGTACCAAACGCGGGCATGCCTAGACTTAGAGTTGTTTGAAACTATGCTTTATTTGGAGGAAAAGGTTCAATTACTACTACCTTTTCATACGCTAAACGATCGAATTGCAAAATTGATTGAGCCTTTTTCTCCTGCACCAATTTTAAGACTTAAACAATTGGAAACATTAAAAAACCTAGGTATTCCCTTTGAAGTTTGTCTGGATTCACTAATTCCAGGCATAAACGATTCCAGAGCAAACCTCTTACCCTTGCTCGAACATCTTGCAGATAAAGGCATAAAACGCACCACCGTCTCTTATATGAATCTTCAAACTGGGATTCTTCCGGTTCCAACCAAACAAAATATTCAACTTTTTTCCATGTGGGCATCAGGGATGGAGTTCGAATTTCCAGGACTTGGTAAAAGAAAACTACTCAATTCGAACTACCGCAAGGCTAAATACTCGGAAATTATGGCTTTGGGCAAGCAAGTGGGAATTCATATCGTAGTGGATGGTATTTCAAACCCCGACTTGGTACGAAAATCGACAGCAGATATTCAAAATATCACCTCAAATCTTAAAGAACGTTATTTGGCTTTATCAACCGTTTAATAAGTGCTCCCTCAGAATTTTATCTTCTATCAACCTCAAGTCTTGGTATAACTACTCAAGCGAATTGAATGATTTTGATTTATTTAAAAACGGCACAAGAAATGGCAAACGGTATCGACAAGATTGAAATGGCGCAAAAATACCAACCTTCAAATACTCTTTATTCAAGAACTTTCATTGCTTTATTGATCGCACAGTTTCTGGCTGCTTTTAATGATCAGGCAATTCATGCATCTGCAATGTTTTTTGCAATTAACAAATCAACCTTGAACGAAGCCCAAGCAATATCCCTGATGCCCATTCTTTTTTATGCACCATGGGCCATTTTTTGCACTTTGGCTGGTTACCTTGCAGATCGTTTCAGCAAACAAAGCTCTTTAATTTTTTGGAAAATAGCTGAAGTTTTTATTACTGCAATCGCATTACTTGGCTTTTGGTTAGGTACTCAAGATTATGATTCTGGCCCATGGATTGTACTTTCCACTGTGTTCCTCATGGGTATGCATAGTGCTTTTTTTGTTCCTGCAAAATATGGCGTAATGCCTGAAATCTTAAAATCGCACATGCTTTCCAAAGGTAACGGGTTATTGGAATCACTCTCATTTCTTGCTGTGATAATGGGAACAGTTTTTGGCGGGGTCTTATCCTATCATTTTAAAGGACAGGAATATTGGATTGGAATAATCTTGTGTTCGCTTGCCGTAATTGGTGCAATTGCAAGTTTTTGGATTGAAAAAATTCCGGCTGCAAACCCAGATAGAAAATTCCCGCCTTACCTTTATCAACCCGTTTACGCCAATCTTAAAGAAATGTTTCGTTCTAAACCTCTTGCTATTGCAGTCATAGGTATCGCCTTTTTTACATTTATTGTCGCATTTAGCAGAGCCACCATATATATGCATGGCGAATCACAGTTGCCCCGATGGACTGAACAGGAAACCAGTGTAATTGTAGGCATGGTTGCACTTGGCATTGGATTTGGTAGCCCATTAGTTGGCTACCTATCTGGCGGAAAAATCGAAATGGGCTTAATCCCTATTGGTCTAATCGGGATGATCATAGGGCTAATCAGCGAAGCTTTGCTCCTAGGCCATCTTAATTTTCTTATTGCTTTCATCATTACCACAGGATTTTTTACAGGCTTTTATGTTGTTCCCCTTTTCACGCTTCTACAAGATCGCGCACCAAAATCAAGCAAAGGCGATGTCATCGCCACCAGCAACCTAATTAATGTCACAGGAGCAATTCTTGCTTCCTTCTTATTTTTTGTAATAGTAAAAATTGCTCATGTGACTGGAGTTTGTCCTGAAATTAAGATGACAGAGAACGGAAAGGGGACTTTGCAATCATTGCAATTAAAAAATGGCAGGCCTGTCAGTTATTCCATCGCAGTTAATTCATCGGATAATTTACAAGAAATCAGAGATGTTAAAATATCCGAAAAATTAGTAATCGATAACTTTTCAGAAGATGTAATCGAAAAGGCCAAAGTTATTGAAAAATCTTATTTCCATGGCACGGTCGAACATAGAAGGCTTTACGAACAAAGCGAAGTCATTCCCATTGTTCACGACAATCATCTTTTACCAAGATACCTTTTTTTAATTGCTGCTTTTTTCACATTCTTGACACTGGTGATTTTAAAAACTCGAATGCCCGATCTTTTCTTAAGAACCGTATTGTGGGGTTATTTCTTTCCTAAATTCAGCCTAAGGGCTCATGGGTTACACAATCTTAAAAGCCATGGCCCTGTTGTGCTAGTACATACTGGCAACAATCTTGAAGATACTTTCCTAATTTTGTCTACTACCGACCGAACTGCAAGAAATCTTTTTAAATCAGACTCTAGTCAGGAACAGATACCAACCTTAATTAAACAAATGGCAAAAAATCAGGGGCTTAGCTGGGGCACGCAGCATAATGATGAAGAACCAAACATAGATAAGGCAGTCGCAAAAGTCCGAAAAAACCTACAAAAAGGTCATGCTGTGTCTTTGTCCCTGAACGGGCCCTGGATAAATGGGGTACTGGAAATTGTCCACACTCTTGGTGTTCCTATTGTACCTATAAATATTGTTAGGCTTCAGAGCCAAACAACTAATATTGTTTATGTAAACTTTGGCAAAGAGATTAGCACTAAAGTTGATAAAGATTTCTTGGTTAACGCTTGCAGCGAGATAAAGGCCCCCGCTTTTAACGGAGAGATTCCAACGGTTTAATTCTCATTGCAGAAACGGCCGGCAAAAGGCCACCCACCATTCCCATAGCTACCGCAAAAAGAATACCACTAAAAATAAGTCTCATATCCACGGTTAGCCTAAGCAGAATGTTTTTCCCTCCACCCGCACCACTGCTCATGATACTGCTTGCAGTAAATCCATCCGCAAAACTCCCAACAATACAACCCAAAACACCACCAAAAAATGACAGAAGTATGGCTTCAAGAAAAAAAGAAACAAGTATTTGCCAGGGAGCAAAACCAACAATCCTAAGTACCCCAATATCTTTGCTCCTTTGACTAATTGCAGCAAACATCGTGTTCATAATTCCAAAAACACCACCAATGGCAACTACGGCTGCAACAAAAAGAATCGCAACAAGAAACTGTTTATTGGTATTGTTTAATTTGTCATAGTAATCTGTTTCGACAAAAGCCTGCAGGGCAGCTTTTTTAAAATTTTTGACAATGTCAGATGTTGTGGCGTATGCAATTTCTTTGCTATCGGTCTTGATGACTAAGGTGGTGTAGGTAACCTTGCCAAACCTCTCAGCAACTGTCTTCCACTTCGCCCAAATCTCAGAATCAAAAGTGGAACCACCTGAATCCATGATCCCAGCAACAACCCAATACTTATCTCCCATATTAAATACATCACCTACCTCAAGGCTGGGTTTCATGTAATCAGGGCCGATCTCCTTGGCAATTCCCTGGCCTAAAACCGCTTCAGTGGCATTAACTTTACGGGGTTCTTTACCTGGTTCTGAAACAAGGACTTCCCTTACTCCACCACCAGATTCACCCGTAGAAAACCAATCGCCAGACTTTAAGACCAAATGATGAACTTTGCCTGACCTCTCAGGATCCAAAATCCCCCTGACTTGAATGAATCTTCTACGTCTATCTCCCTTTCGAGCATGCAGTGGTATAGGCTGATTAACAATCACATAAGTTTCCCAACTAGTAAGCGGTTTCCCCAATTCATCCCGACTTACACCAGGATTGAATTCAATTTCACTAACATCGCTATATCCCAAATTGCTGAAGATTTCATCGGTTGCACCATCGGAAAGAACAATTATATTTTCAGGATGACCACTACTCTCTGTCAATTTGTACATTCCATTAACAAAAGCAAGCATCACAATCAGGACACCAATAACCATGGTGAATGCAAGCGCAGTCATAAGAGAAATGGGCCAACGGACAATTAGATTTCGAATGCTGTAATTAATGGGTACCTTTCCCACCAAGGCCAGCAAAATAGTAAGGCAAACAACTGAAACAAGTGAGGTCACAAGCACGGAAGACAGATTCATATAAAGGCTCCGCTAGCTTAAGAGATTCTTGAAAACACTTCAGAAACCTTTACCCTGCATGCAGAGAGGGAAGGAAGCAAACTGCCCCCAAGTGCAGTGCTAATTCCAATGGCAGGCCCCCACCAGATTGCATCAATTGGAATCATGAAAATCGGAAAAAACGCAATTGGAAACTTAATGCCACCCACCAAATTATTAATAACCATCGTTGTTGCAATAGAACTGAACAACCCACTTAATCCACCAACCATAATTGCTTCGCCAAGCACCAAAAAAAGAATCTGCATGGGCGTAAAACCAATTACTTTCATGACGGCAATTTCTTTTCTTCGTTCACGCACACTAATGCTGATTGCGACTGCAATAATCAAAGCCATGGTTGCCAGGATAAATGGGGCCAGAATCCACCGGAGTCCCCAAAGTAAATCACGATAAGCATCGAGGAATGTGGATATACCGGAAGAAGCAGTCTCAACTTTAACGGCCGGGCTGGTATAAGAAGGCGAATCAGTTATCTGACGTTCAACTTTTTGGAAAACATCCTTGTCTGGGACCCTGATCCAAACAAGATTTAAGTTTCGATTAGTCATGGGATGTTTTGAATTTGGATTTTTTCTGTTGTAATCATCCATGGAATCGTTGAGATAATCACGGTTTAAAATTGCACTTTGATTATAACGGCCTTCCGGAAATGAACCGATAATTTCAACTTCAAGATCGATGCCTTTATAATTAAAGCTTGTAAGCTTGATTCGTTCTCCAACCTTTTTATTAATTGCCTGCAATCTTTCGGTGCCGACGATAATTTTTCGCTTATCCTTGACCATCTCCTCGCAAAGCTTGTTCAGTTGATCCAATTGAGCGGTACTATATTCTTCCATGCCATCCATCATCTTGGTCATCTTCATGGGTTCCATGCTGAAGAAAAAGATAATGTTATCCCGGGTTTTTTTCTCAGGATCAATGGTCGCACCATAAAACTGCCAGGTCATGGCATCAACGTTTTTGTCAATTTTGTAATCACCCTCCTTGCCTGGGGCCCCCTCCGAAAGGCTGGCTTCATAAGCATATGGCATCTGGCTTGGAATCTGCCATTTCTCGGTTATTATCGCCTTGAAATCCTTTGCTTTTTCTGATGTGACCAAGTTTAAAAACCAAAGAACAGTCCATACCAATGTTACAACAAACACCAAAACAACGGAGGCGATTGCAGTCAAACTGGTACGAATAATATTACGCCTTAGATTTAAGAACATTAGGCGAAAGTAAAATAAGTAGCTATTTGCAAACACAATTATAGCAAGGAAGGCAACCATACCAAGAATCAATGCCCCCAACTGAATTGGACTGTCAAGAAATTCCAAAAGATACTTTTCGATATTATTCATGAATCTAAACCCTAATTACCAGTATTGCCTGCGACATATGAAAAGTTTCTCGAGTCCTTGACTAGCTTGCCTTTTTCAAGTTGCAATACACGCTGGGCACGAGCAGCAGACCTTGGATCATGAGTAACCATGATAATGGTTTTACCCAAAGTTTTTTGAAGAACCCCCATCAAATCAAGAATCTCATCCGCTGATTTTGAATCCAGGTCACCCGTTGGTTCATCCGCAACAATCAATTCGGGATCTGTCACAATCGCCCGAGCGATACCAACACGCTGCTGTTGCCCGCCAGAAAGTTGACCAGGAATATGATTTATCCTCGAAGACAACCCAACAAGATCAAGAACATTCATAACTTGGGCTTTTCGCTGAGCACGGGTCATAGGCAAAAGAAGCAAAGGCAATTCAACATTTTCGTAGGCAGTCAAAACAGGAAGGAGATGGTAGAATTGAAAAACAAATCCCACATGCCGGGTTCGCCACGATGCAAGCATCGATTCACTCATTTTACTGATCAAATTTTTCCCGACTGTTACCGTGCCATTCGTCGGGGTATCGAGGCCAGCAATGATGTTTAACAAGGTTGTTTTACCAGAACCACTAGGGCCCATAAGGGCCAGGAACTCTCCCGCTTGAACCTCAAGAGTCAACTCTTCCAGGACATCAATTTTTTCACTGCCCCTGCTAAAGCTTTTGGTAAGGTTTTCAACTCGAACAACAATATTTTCAGACATAATCATCCTTTTAAAGATTCATTACTTAGAAGATTGATCTTTCATAAAAGCAACAATCACACCCATATCAGGCTTTAGATAAACGCCCTCTTCTTCAGGTGCAACTTTAATTTTAACACGGACCGGAATTGCACCTTTCCCACGATCAGCAATAGGCATTAATCTTGAAATTGTACCTTCGTAGCCTTTTGGGTGGGCCTTCAAAAAAGGTGCGTAATTCTGAAAAGCCTCAGGCATAACAAAGCATTTTTGCCCCTTAAAAACAGATGCAACATCTCGTTCTTGAATGGAAAGATCAACTTCAAGATCAGTAAGGTCTGCCATATCACAAAGAGATGCGGAAATATTAAAAGCAGCGGGATTGACAATATTTCCTTCTTCAGATTTTTTGGTCAGAATGACACCCGAAACAGGCGCAACTATAACACAATTATTGAGCCTCCATTGGGCCTTTGCCAAATCTGCAACTGCCTGTTCAACTTCAGCTTCTGCAACTTTAAGTTTCTCTTCCCGAGGACCTTTTACCATTAAATCATAGGCAGATTTCAACTTGCTGCATTTACGCTCCACCCCCTCAAAACTAAATGATGCAACATCCATTTCCCGCTGTGAAAGCGAAGCTGAACCAGTGAGCTTGCGATTTCGGACCAAATCGGTTCGTAACTGCTCCAAATTTGAAAGGCATTCAAGGTACTCCTGCTTAGATTGTTCAATTTCTTCAGGTCGATTACCATTTTTGATTTCCAACTTTCTTTGGGTTGCAGCTTGCAAAACCGCTTTAGCTTTATCAACGTCCGCCTTGTAATCAATAGACTCAAGCACCGCAAGAACATCACCTTTTTTCACCCTTTTTCCTTCCTCGACATATAATTTTTCAATCATACCCGGAACTTTCGGACTGACTTGAATCTGGTGCATTGGGATAATGTAACCTTTAGCCTCAAGGACAATATTTTCTTTTCCTTGGACAGGGGGTTGAGAAGATTTTTCAGCAGTGATTTTCACCGTGTCTAACCCAGACGAGTTATTTGATGGATTGGAAAACTTTTGCTGAGTTGAGTCTTTTGCTGTGGGCGTTATCTTGTAACTCCTCCAAGCCATCAATCCCGCAACACCCATCATGATAACGCAAAGCCCCCATGCGAAAATTGTTGATTTCGACATTGTTTGGGTTTCTGCAATAGAGCTGATTTTGAGCGATTTAACTCGCTCTTCCAAACTGGCATTATTTTTTGGAACCGATTGGGAACTATTAAGAATATTCATTTTCAAACTCCTTCCGATCTTTTCTTTTTGACAATTTGTTTATTCTGGCCAAACTTGGATTTCATGTATGTAAATAAAATTTTTACAACCAAATCGCACATGGCTTTAGGATCAAAAGCATCGGGATCAGCAGCACGCTGCATGGAAAGCCCATGCAAAACAGCTTCGATCAAGGTAGCAAGATTGCGTAAATCCGAATCGTTGGCAACCGGTGCAAACTCTCGTTTCAAATCAGTGGTTATTTTAATGCGCCATTCCTCATACAAAGCACTAAGCCTTAACCGAAAGTCGGCCCTATGCGAAATTTGAGAAAGAAAAGTGTACTGAAGAGCATGAAAACCATCCCCTTCAACAGGTCTTACCAACACATTTTCAATAATCCTGGAAATGCGGTCCCAGCCTTCAAGCTGATCTGTCGAGGGCTTTCCAGTTTTTTTGTCCTGCACCTGAAAATCAAGTTGCATCAAGAAAAGGAAACGATCAAAAACAGCAAGTAAAATATCTTCCTTTGCAGGAAAGTAATAAGTAAGCTGCCCCCGACTCATATTCGCCTTCTTTTCAATTTCAGAAAGCGAAAAATTTTGCAACCCTTGTTGCGCAATCACACAAACAGCAGCATCAACAATCTGCTCCTTACGAATAAACGAAATATCAATACGGCTTTGATTCATGACCTAAAGCTCAAACCTAGATTAGACCGAACAGTCTATTTATAGTCCAACCGGTTTTGACCTGTCAATGATTCTTACAATTTTTAACAAATACTTTAACTAAGTGCAGCGGATTACCACCACGGTTGCGTTATCTGTTGCGCCCTCAATGTTTGCGAGATTTATAAGCCTTCTTGCTGCCATTTGCGCAGACTGCGCCTCATTGGCAAGCATTGTCTTCAGGTCTTTATTTGAAATATGATTAGTCAAGCCATCAGAACAAACAAATACCCAATCTCCTGGAAGAACTCGAGCATGATAGATCCCAACTTCAACATCCGGTTGACCACCGATCGCCTGTTGAAGTTCATTTTTTCGAGGGTGATCCTCAGCCTCCTCAGCGGTAATGCTACCCAGCTCAACAAGCCGATTTACCAAAGTCTGATCTCTTGTTACTTGGATTAATTCACCTTGGGAAAGATGATAAACCCTACTATCTCCGACATGCCCAACAACTAAATTTTTCCCATCGATATACGCAGCTTCGGCGGTACACCCCATACCCCGCCTTTTGCTACCAGGGGCACGTGAGGCAGTAAAAATTTGCCGATTTGCATCTTTAAGAGCCCCTTTAAACAACTGCTTGCAAGTTTCAACATCAAGTTCAGCAGGCCCATGATTTTCACCCTTGGGAGGGGGACTAGCAGCATCATTAGTGAAGGCCGACCCCCCAGCAAATTGAGAAAACATTTTATTTAAGGTAAGGTTTTGCCTTAGAATCTGCATGGTCATTGCAGCGGCAATTTCACCCGCCTCATAACCACCCATACCATCAGCCAAAAACACCAAAGCAGTATCCGTTAAATCATCCTGGCGTGATTCCGTGGCATGCATAAGAGCAAAAGCATCCTCATTTCCCGTACGAACCATCCCTGTAGTTGTCCAACTGGCAATTTCAAGCCTGCATCTGTCCAGACTCCGACCTACCGAGGACAAAGTTGCTATCAATTCCGTGAACCCACTTTTATCATCACGTCCAGCTTCATCAGTAGGAAATCTGGCATGAATTTCGGTGCGAAAAGTTTTGGAAATTAATCGGCCAAACGCTGGATGAATATCAGGGAATCGGGGTATGAAGGGTTTGGGAACACCTGGTTTCTCAAAATCATTTTCACTCAGTTCACGATGCAGTATTTCCAACGAATAAATCAACGCACCAAAACTGTAAAGGGAAGGCCTTGGCGAAGTGCATCCTTTGCCTGATAACAATTCGGGGGGGGTGTATAATGTTCCACGCACAGGACTACCTGGGGGCAAAGGCAATGGCAGGACCTCGAGAACATCCTTAAGTTTCAGTTTACCCTCGCTTGTCAATACAACACTTTCAGGGCGTACAAACTCAAGAAACGCACCCGCTTTATGTAGCGATGTTAAAATACGAGCAAGTTCCTGAAGGTAAGAAAACCTTACGCTGGCATTTTGGCTTTCATCATCCCAAATTTCCCAAAGGTCTTTTCCAGTTGGAACTTCTAGAACAAGATGATTGGTCGAATTTTCAGTGCCCCCAAAAAGAACCTTGGGCAGTCCTACCGTTTCTGCTGCATCCAAAGTAGATCTTAACCAACCCAAATTCGGCCACATCAACATTTTTGGCATTTCGCTGGTTGCACCAATTTCACCAGGCCCAGAAAGCAATGCATCATCAAAGCTTGGTAAAAAATCATCCGACTCTTCATCCTCTGGCGGAGCAACTTTAACAGCCTCTTCTCGTTTCCCCTCATCTGCCTGCGAATAAATCAATACTTCAACAGATCCGGTCGGGGACGTAATATCAACCCCAGCTTGGATTTTAATCCCTGCGAATTCCCGAACCAGTTTAGTGGCCTTATATTTGCCCGCAACCACCATACCTGGACCGGGTAAAACACCGGATCCAACTGAAACTTCCTCATTAATTGCAAGGTCGAGTTCAGTAAAGTAATATCCGCAATCCTGACATGAGCTATTATCTTCCTGCCGTTGAGATCCACACACCTTGCACAATATAACTCTTGTTTTAACCTTGGATTCATTTTGAACAACTACTTCTGCAGGCACAACCGCGGGAGCAACTTCAGGCACAACTTCAATCAACTCATTCTGGGATACAGCACCAACAGGTGCAACCTGCTCGGTTTCAACAGGCAACGCCATGGGAATGAACCCCTCTGCCAACTGATCTGCACTCTCAACGGGCATCGCGAGAGGAATATCCCCTGGCATTTCAGCTTGGTTTTCATGGTTATCTGATGAAGGGTCAGTATGCATCGAAAGTCACCTCTAAATCATAATCAAATAATGTCAAAAAAGGGCTTACCTAAGCCTGTTGCCACAGTGAATACAGCATCGACTACCCATCCTGTTATTTTTGCCACAGTAATAACATGGCGGAGTAGGATCGGTTAACGGTTCAGCACATTTACCACAAAACGGCTGACGAACTTTATTCAGGGAAGCACATTTCGAACAAGGCACTTCCTTGGTGACCTGCTTCTTTTCCAAGTCAGCCTTGATTTCCCGAGCACTATAATACCGTTCGTTGGGATCTTCATTTAGATTGACTTTAATCATCTCAAAGAGCCATTGCGACTGGGGAGGAATAGGATTGGCTGCATCTTTGAGCAAAAGATCAATTTCATGAGCCGTTGTGGAACCTTCAGGAACCTTTCCCGTGGCCAACTGGTAAAGGGTGCAAGCGAGGGCAAAAAGATCGCTTCTTGGCTCAGGTTTACCTGCAATTTGCTCCAAGGGTGCGTAACCTTCCGTGTAAACTTTGGTCTTTGCAGCATGCCTGTCTTTTTGATTTTTACCAAGGTCCCTGGCAGTACCAAAGTCGATCATCTTGATTGATTTTTTATCTTCAAGAAGCATTACATTTTCTGGTTTCAAATCGCGATGCACCAACGGGGGAACTTGAGAATGCATATGATGAAGAACATCACAAATACTACGCCCCCACTCGATAACGCTTTCAATTGGGAAAGGAGTGTGGTTGTTGGATTCAAGGATTTTCATCAAATCCTTGCCCTTGATAAACTCAAGCACAAGATAAGCACGCTCGCCTTGTTCAATCAAATCATAAACCTTCGGAACGATAGAAACTGAATTTAATGATTTCAAAATATCAGCTTCACGCCTAAAAAAGTTTAATCGAATATCAAATTCTCCCGGGTCTTCGCAAATCATATCCTTGATGGCAACGGGCCTGTTCGCCTCTTTGGTGTCCGTAGCAAGATAAACAGCACCAAAGCCACCTATAGCCAATTGTTTTTCAATTCGATATCGATTATTTATCAAATGCCCGGCAGCAAATGGAAGCACCTGGCCACAGCGTTGGCAGTTCCGCTCACCAGGAGGGTTTGCTGAACCACAAACTGGATTGGTACAAATGGCAGGGCTTACACCATCACTCTCGGCAAGGGTGCTTTCGGCCTGCAAAAGATATCCACAGTCCATACAAGAAATAGCGCCCGGTAAAAGTTGGGCGGTACAAGCAGGGCAATTTATCGGGCCAATAACTGGAGAACTTGGCTTGGAAGCAACCTGACTTGAATCGGATTTCCCAACTTTAGGCGTCGAAGCAATTGGTGAGGTTTGGGGTGGTACAGCCGCGGAAGGCTTGCTGCCAGCAGGTGCCGGTATGTTTACTACAGGTGATGAGGGAGTAACAGGGGCTGCAGAATTTGGAACAGTAAAAGGAACCTTGCAGGCAGGGCACGCAAAAGTTTTGCCCACGGAGTTATCAGGGAGCTGCATTTTCATATTGCATTTAGGACAACCAAAGACTATCGGCATAATTTAAGACCTTATATATGAGCCTGACAAAGCAAGGAAACTATTTCTTTTTACCTGGCTTCTCGTTAAACTTTAAAATATAACTTCCCAACCTTATAAGATCACCCGCCTTCAACTCAGTGGGTTTTGTAACTTTTTGATCATTCAAAAAAGTTCCCGAAGTACTGCCCGCATCAGCAATCAGGTAACGATTTTTTTGCATAACCAATTTCGCATGAATTTTTTCAATCGTGTTGTCACCAAAAAGACCTATGTCGCAAGTTTCAGCCCTTCCAAAGAGTGTTTCAGGCTTTGAAAGAATTAGTTCTTTCCCTATTCTTTTACCCGCTTCAACACGCACCCAAGCTTCCTTCAACACTACTTGAGCCAAGCCGATAAAGAACCCAACTGCAGCTCCCAAAGCAACAAAACCCAAACCGCTGGCGCTAAGAAGATTTTCTCTTCCAAAAATAGCCCCAAGACTTAATTTAAAAAACAAAAAGAATGCCCCACCAAGAAAACCACCCAAAGCCCCACCCATGAGACCATTTTTAATTTTGTTGTCATGAGGGGCAGGGGATTTTGTAGCAATGGCAAACACCAGATCAAAAAGACCAAGTGACAGACCAATAAGAAGGCCGGAAATCGTCCAACCAATCAGAACAAAAAACTGGACCCCAGTAACACGAACTATAAATGAGCCTGTAACCCCGCCCAATATTCCCCCAAAAAGCCCAACAAACCCTGCTCCCAAGGAACGAATCACCAACCTTTTTATATCTGACTTTCCCGTACTCCAAACAGTATCAAGGACACCTACAGCAAAAGAAATCAGTGCGCCAACCAAGGCACCATCAATTACAGATTGCATCAATTCAGAAGAAACATTTTGGGTAGCTAATCTGGAAATAAAAGCAGCAGCGAGGGCTGCATAAGCCCCAAATATCGCACAGTAATAAAGAAAAAGATTAAAACTCATGTTACTAAATTCCATTACCTGAACAAACTACTGGATGCTTCACGAACCTGAACTTTTGTTTGCGAACTAAACTGCCCACTCGCAACCTTCAAAGAATACACTCCAGCTTTGGATGCGCTTACCCTCCATGAAACCTGCGACATCTGGGTTGCCCTATCTATCTCAACAATCGTTTTTTCCTTTGTTTCACCAGATGCCAGACTGACACCATCAGGCAAACTAATCACAACTGCCTGCCCATTGGTTGCATCTTTAACCAATGCGGTAAGGGTGAAAGTTTTACCTGCATTTGTGTTGCCGCCGGTGGTGACCGAAAGTTTTCCACCAGAACTGCCATCTGGCTTGGATATTTCACCTAATCCATAACTAAAGGCAAAATCCCTGACTTCACCGGGGTTGGTGTCTCTTTCATTCCAATAAAGGAAGGCCACGGAATCTGTAAAGCGGGAACCATCTTTGCCTTTTTTAGGAGCAAAATCAGATGACTCAGCATCATACGAAAACTCTGTATTTCCAGGATTTTCGCCTAAATAAAGCTTATACAACGCCTCTGGTTCACAATCAGGAAGTTGAAAGCCCTTCAAACCAAGGTGGGCAACAACACCAGGAGAATCAAGATTTTGAAACTGCATCGCCTCTATAAAATCAGGCATATCTTTCTGGGTAAACTCTGTAAACTTCGTAACAAACCCATCAGTACCAGGAACAACAAATGGTACACCATCTTCACCACCAATAAAGGTGTCAAGCATCATTCTCAAGCCAATTTTATGACTATTTTTCCCTTTATTTTCAACGGTATAGCGAATAATACATGTATCCAAGTTGCCTGATTGACTTCCGGGAACAATTTGAACAAACTGCGAAACTTTGATTCTATCGCCCCCCAATAGATAATCACAAGATACCCGCCATACACGCCTTTTAGCGTCTTCTTTATCTTCGGTAACTCGAACTTCTTTCATGGCATGGGCAAACAAGAAATCGCGACCATCAATCTTTATTCGGGTGTTATTTGAATCACCCTCCTGATCATAGGTGAGCCTGAGGTTTTTGGAAGCATCCTTAGGATCCTTTTTATCAGCGGCAAAGAGACCAAAACGATAATTTCTAGATTTAGCTTTGTGGCTAAAATCCAGCTTTAACTCCGCTTTTTTATCAAGGTCAAAGGAATAGCCAAAAGAACTCTGCGGGTTTTCATTTTTAGCAACCCCCGGTCCACCTTCATTTTTACTACCAACCCCTACCGCATCCGCTATCAATAAAATTATCATCAAAGAAACCAATCCCGCAAAAGGCAAATAATGTATCAAGGGGATCGACGATTTAAGACCCTTGGCACCTTTCCTTAATGTTGGATCCACCTTGATAGTGTCATCCGCTTCGGGAATATCCGTGGGGGGCGGAGCGCCTGGAACAAATACTGGTTGTTGGGTAAAAACCAATTCAGGGGATGGCTCAGACCTTGGAGCCACATACTTTCCAGAAACATGAACATTTACCTGCACTAAAAACTTCTGATTACCATTGGATGTTACTGCTATTTTGGAAACCAACAATTCGCCAGGCCTATCAGGAACTTGTGGAATAACAAAACCAAGAATAGCACTATTGCCTGTCAACTTGGGATTTTTAGAAGTGATCCAAGATTGGTCAGCAAAACCATGGGCAAATACTGCGCGCTTTTCCTCAGTGCTAACGGTCAATTCAAACGCCAATTCTTGCCCGGGAGCTCCATCAAGATTCACCACTGTTTGATTAATAAAAGTTTTTGGCGGGGGAGTAAGGCCCAATGCTTCAAAAAATTGCTGAATTGCCCCCAATCCAGATGCACTTGGCCCTTGTACAGGATAAGACCAACCATTGCTTTCATACCACTTGGCTACAGAACCATTTTCAAAAAGAATGGCAGCTTCTTTGGCATTGGCTTTAGCTTTTGAAGCAATCTGCCTTGGGCTGATTGCACCGGAAAGAGGCATTAATTGGAAAGGTACCACTGGGACTTCGGCCCGAATAAGCACCACCGAGCTTCCACCCGAAGAATCAATTTTCAATTTGGCAACGAGCGGCTTATCAGAAGCTCGCAATTTTTCAGGAACAATCCGGAGCGGAACAGTTAATTCACCAGTGGTTTGAAAATTCTTAACGGAAGCGTTTCCAGTTTCCCCAATAGCCAACCAGGTACTATCTGAGGTTATCGACCCAAAAAGAAGTCGCATGCCCCCATTTTCAATTGTAAGTTTTAATTCCCTCTTAGAAGTTCTGCTTAAAACGCCAAGATTAATATCCTGTGAGGAAAGATTTAACCTTGCCTCCGATAGCACGGAAGAAGGAAATTTCCCTAGCAGTTCGTCTAAACCTCGTGAAGAATCCGGAAACTTTGCTGCTTCCTTTGCCGCCATTGATAAATCAATACGACCAATACTTGCAAGAAAAGACTCAAGAAAACCTTGTTTCAACATATCCGCGGCAGCCTTGGATTCTTCATGACAAGCAATAGCAAGGTCATCAAAATTAAGGCAGGAACGACCACTGATAAAAACAAAAGGGCTTGGGAACTTAAGGCTGTTAATAGCCAAAGGCCCAGTTCCAGCAGCAGCGCCACCTAGAACAAAGCCATCAAAATAGCAATAAACAGCTTCTTGTGGATTTACTCGAGAACACTTGGGGCAAGTCATCATCATGATTACTATTACTCACACAAGCCAAGTAAGGCATTCAAAAAAAACAATAGCGCAGTCGTTGATTATCGAACTGCGCCAAGGTTTAAACTTTGAGAGCGCATAGTTAAAGCATAACCTTTAATTGAATATTACCAATTTGCACCATGTCATTGGCCTTAAGAGGCATTTTTTGTCCCGGGTAAATTTTATTTCGGTTCAAAAAAGTACCATTTGAGCTATTGAGATCTTCGATAGTAATTTTATTATCTTCAAACTCAATAACAGCATGCTGCCTGCTAGCCCAAACCCGCTCAGGATTTTCTTGATCTTCAAGGTCAATGTCTACAGGCTTATCATCAGCTCTACCAACAAAGTTAAGGCCAGCGAGAATCGGGAATTCTACCTTGGGTTTTTGGCCGCGCACAACATACAATCTAGGATTTGCTGAATCTGGGATAAAATAAGGATCATCGGAAACAGGAACTGGGGCAGGGGCTGCAACTGGAGCAGGGGCTACTTCAGCAACCGGAACTGCTGGCGCCGGTGCTGCTTCTGCAACGGGCAAAGCGGGAGCGGCTTCTGCCACCGGCACTGCCGGCGCTGCTTCCGCGACAGGCAGGGGTGGTGTCTCTTCAACTGCCATCTCAGCCACTGGAAAAGAAGGAACTTCTTCTGCAACCGCATCTGCAATTGCAAAAGGCATGGCTTCTTCAATGGCTTCGGCAACGGGAAGCGGTGGAGCCTCTGCAGCGACAGGAACTGCAGGCGCGGACTCAACGCCTGTCAAATCTGACTTACATTGCTCACAAAAAAGAGCACCATCTTCATTTTCAAAATGGCAAAAAGGACAAATGATCATTGAAATACCTCTCTTTAAACTCGGCTTAAAACTTTAACCTAAATTCCTATTCCAAAACGGCATCTTGCCTGTCACTAACTTCAGATAACTCGATTATTCATCAGCAGCACGAGCTGCATCATCCACCGCCAATTGGGTCTTTTTGGAAACCCTGCCACCTTGGTTGATTTCTGCAAGCACCTGCTTGGCCAGCATGGTTTTCTTTGCCGCCCTAGCACCCATAACTTCACCCTTTTTCTCTATACTTTGAGCAACGCGGGTGGCTTCCTGAGTATTACCTGATGAAATAGCATTTTGTAAATTTTTATTTAATTCGAAAATCTGAACTTCATCAATATGCTTCGCCACTTCAGCATTAATATAGCCATTTCCTGCCGCAGTATAAGACATCTCAATTGGGATCAAACCACTGGTCTCTTTAACACCGGAACCAGTATCAAATGTTATTTCAACATCCAAAAGCTTAAATTTACCATCAGGGCGCTTGGGAAGACTTAGGTCCAGAATATAACGGGAAGTCTTGTCTTTTTCCAATGTTCCAAGTTGAGCCACAGAATGCCGATCTTCAACTTCCACCAAAGGCAAATCTTTGATTTCAGGAACAACCATGCGAACCCGCCTGATTTTAATATCTTTCATTAGGCGAAAATGAATTTGTACATCCCTAAAACCTACCGCTGCGAGACTTTGAAACTCGCTTGCAAAAACTTTCTGGGCTGAATCAACCTGATTGACATCAATGTAATGCCATTTACCGTTAGATAATGATGCTAGATCTTTGATAAGCCCAGAGTTCCACTCTGTTCCGACACCAATAACACTAAAATTGATTTTCTTTTCAGCAGAAGCCTTGGCATATTCCTTGCATAATTGCTCGCCAGAAGTTTCACCATCAGTAAGAACGACCAAATGCGAAATATTTCCCGTGCCAATACCCTTTTGTAATTCACCAAGAGCCAATTGGATCCCTTGATCCATCGATGTGCCACCTGCATCAACATTGAACATATCTATGCGCATGATGACATCAATAATTTTATCTTTTTCGGAAACCAATGTGGTGGGCAATACTAATTCAGCATTATTGGCAAATGCAACAATTGCAATCGAATCATTTGGCCTTAAAAAATTCAAAGCAGAACAAGCGGCTTCTTGCACTCTACTGATACGACTTTTACCTGTGCCGTCTTCTTCATACATGGAACCCGAAACATCAAGCACCATTGCCATGTTGATGCCAATGGAAGCTCCGCCACCTCCAACTGCTGGAATCAATTTTAATAGCGAATAACTCGCAATTGATTCTCCAGCAACTGCGATACTACTACGGTGCATCATTCTTTCGACATGAATTTTAGCTTTAGAAATTGCTTGGCTCATAGATAACTTCAACCTAAATAAGTGCCGACAGAAATACAACTAATCCATTAGAAATAATCCTATGCCAGTGTTTTAGCCAATACAACAAATAAACCTACCCATTTCTGAGTTTTTTATGAACGAAATAAACCAGCGATCATTTCCCCGGTATTACATCTTTCCGCCATGAGTAAAAACAAACATTTTCAGGATAGACATAAATTCAGCAATAGTTCTTGCAAACTTCTAAGATTCAACTATTCATAATGCCGAAATTCATTTGGTTAAGAATAACACTACGCCTAGATATTTACTTATTAAAACTAATATTTGTAACTCAAATTATGAAAGCGATTGCGGTTGTAACCCCAAATTTATTAGCCTGAACTACCGATTTTTCTAAAAGCTAATAGTCCTTAAACAAATGCCAGTTGAAAATGAGGTAAATTTGATTTTTAGGCTTTAAACAGCTAAGAATCTTGCATAAAAAGCATCGATTTAAATGAGTTCACTTTAGCGGGACGCCATCAATGATCACTTGATTGATTTGAAAAGAAACATCTTTATTTGAATCAAACAAAATCAGGTTGGCTATGCCGCCAGCCTCAATTTTAATTTCGGGCAATTGAAGCAATCGTCGTGGAGCATTGGCAGCCATTTCGATCGCCTGACTTCTTGAAACAAGCCCAAGAGAAATCAAATGAGCGACACAATCATCTGTAAAAGAACCCGAACCTGCAAGAAATGGTGTGCCAGGAACTACGACTTTGCCATTTGATAATATTTCGATGTCCTGATTCCACATCGAATACTTTCCAGGCGGAAGGCCAGCAAGACCACTGGCATCGCAAGTAATTATTTGCTTGTCGAACGGCTTGACTCGAACGATTGTTTTAATGAGCGCCTCAGGCAGATGATGACCATCTGTTATGATGCTTGCGGACAAAGAATCGCAGCCTAATTGCTCCCAGAAATAATTTTCATGGCGGGGCCACATGGCATGAGAACCGTTTCCTAAATGCGTAGAAAGACTAGCCCCAGCAGCAATTGCTTCTCGAATAATATCAGGGGATGCAGCAGTGTGGCCAATCGCAACTACAACCCCTTCTAGGCAAATCTTCCTGATAAAATCGATTGCTCCTGGAAGCTCTGGTGCAAGTGTAAGCAATTTTATTCGATTACCAGAAGCTTCCTGATATTCCTTGAATTCATTAAAACTTGGGTTTCGAACATGCTGCTTTAAATGAGCCCCCCTGGGACCATCTTCTGGGCTAATATAAGGACCTTCAAGATGAAAACATGGCATTGCATGATCAATCCAAGAATCTCTTTCACATGCTTCCCGAAGCGTATTAAAGCCATGAAGCAAAACAGCGTGGGCATTCGTAATAATCGTAGGGCAGATCCCAGAAATTCCATGAGACATGCAAACTGATAGAACTTTTCTTATCCCACTCTCATCAAGATTAATATCACTAAAGGCAACGCCCAATGCCCCGTTGATTTGCAAATCAAAAAATGCGGGTGCAATGTATCCTGCCTGTCGATCAGGGACAAAGTCACCTGCCTGTTGTACAGAAACAATTCTTCCACCTTCACAAGCAACATCTATCATCAGTTCGGATTGAAAATGTTTTGCCCGAAAAATCATTTTTTACCATCGCCCCCAGTTTGATGTGCGGGGGAAGTTTCATGGTCTTTTTTTAATGGGGAAAAGATAGCCAGAGCAACAATACAACCGATTAAAGTCGCAATTGCGCCCAAACCAACCCCAGTGCCCAGCAAAAGTAATTCTTTACGAGTGAACCGGGATAAATTAAAAAGTCCACCAGGGGCTGCCTTTGTTTTCTTTTTAGGATTCTTATAAACGGGTTCAGGGTTGTCAAAATCAAAGCTATCGGATTCTTTAGGAACATTGGATACTAATGTCACAGAATAATTTGAATCTATTCCAGGATCACTTTCTGAATCTTGATCAGAATTATTTTCTGAGGGGGGATCATAAAGTATACCCTCCTCTTTTTTGTTTTTATTTTTTTCCTTGAGTGCTGTTTTTGAAACTTCAAGCCAAGTAAGGTATTTTTTCAGTTTGTTTTCGGAATCCGGAGCAGAAGCAGCAACAAAAGGCCCGGAATTCAAAAAAACTGCTAGTGCTTGAGCGCATTTTTCAGGGGTTTGGTAGCGGGCGGATGGCTCTTTCGCCAACATGCAATTAAGGATTTGGTTCAAACCTTCGGGCACCTGAGGATTAAATTGGCTAGCTGGTTTAGGAACCTCGGTGGCATGCCTAATCATCTGGTTTACAATGTTGGTATCTGGAAAGGGTGGCTGACCTGTCAATAAGTGGTAAAGCACACAACCAAGGCTGTAAATATCTGCGCGAATATCGATATTTCTGGCATCCCGCGCCTGCTCAGGTGCCATGTAATCAGGGGTACCTAAAATCACTCCTTCATCAGTAAGATGCAAAGCAGTAGCAACCTGATGCACAGGTTCTTCTTTATGCTTGGTAAGTTTACCCAAGCCCATGTCAAGAATTTTTAAAGTTTTATCCATCACCTTGGAAGCAAGAATCGGTCCTGCAAGCATCATGTTGGCAGGTTTTAAATCACGGTGAACCAGGCCATGTTGAAAAATACAATCAAGCCCACGAAGCGCCTGATAAACAATATGACAAGCCTCATCAGGTGGCATTTTGCCACTACGTTTCAAAAATTGATCCAGTGTTTCGCCCGCAAGATAATCCATCACCATGTAGTGAAGGCCATTGCAAACACCTGTCTCAAAAGTTCGAACAATATTGGGATGAACCAATTCCATGTTCATCTGGGCTTCGCGATGAAAGCGCATTAGGAAGTTTTTTTCGCGGGATTTGGAAGGGGGCAGCACCTTCAGTGCAACTATTTGTCCAGTTTCATGCTCCGCCTTGTAAACACCACCCATACGGCCTTTTCCAAGCCTCTCCAGAATCTTATAGCTGTTGATGAAAAAATTTTCACCATGACCACGAATTAAAAGTGAAGCCTGATATTCGGTCACATGCTTTCGACTTACAAGCCAAGCTGCAAACTTGCTTACATCGGATTGGCCTGTTTTTGATTCTTCATTCCAGCGCTGCAACACAATTTTAGCCTCATCAGGCTTCATCAGCTTGCTTCGCAGGATCAACCCGTAAACATTATTAACCGTTAGTTCCATATTAACCCGAATTTTACTTTTTATGATGCATCGTTATCTATAATAACTACATGAATCCAGATAGCGAACTTTTATTGCTGGCAAAAAACCCAAATGCCAGTATTTGTTTAGAAACACTTGCCCTCGGTCTTGCCTTGGATGAATATCCTAACTTGGATATTGCAGCCTACAAGTCCGAAATTTCAGCTTTTTCCCATGGATGCAAACTTCCTGGAGGTACCGACCTTGAAGTTCGAATTCGAGCTTTTACAAGATATCTAGCTCATGATCTGGGATTTCAAGGCAACAGAAACGATTATTATGACCCACAAAACAGCTACCTGAACCTTGTCATTGATCGCAGGATCGGAATCCCCATTTCTCTTTCTGTCATGGCTATTTGCATTGGGAAAAAACTAGGGCTCAGACTTTTTGGAGTTGGACTTCCCGGACACTTTGTAACCATGGCTTGCGAAGGAAACCACTCGGTTTATTTTGATGTTTTCAATGGTGGAAAAATCCTTTCCCAAAGTGATTGTGAATGTCTTTCTTTTAAAGCTACGGGCGAGCAACTACCGCTTTCCGAGTTTCATTTTTCTCCTTTACCCATTGCTTCTGTCATCATTCGAATGTTAACCAATCTAAAATTAATTTATCTGCGAAAAAACGATGTTTCAAGGTCGATTCGTATTTTGAACAGACTCAGACAAATCTCACCGAATGACCCCGCACAAATGCGTGATTTAGCCGTACTTTTACTCCAATCGGGCAACCCGGACAAAGCTCTCATCAACCTTCAATCCTATATTCAAGCAGTCCCCTCTGCCATCGATGATGAGGAGATCAAAAGCTGGATTAAGCAAGCTAAAAAAGATATTTCAAACAGAAACTAACAACGGAATCCACAATGATCAAAGCTCTATTACTTATTGCGCACGGCAGCAGAAACAAAGAGGCTAACGAAGACCTGGTTCACCTTGCAAAAAGGCTGGTCTCCAACGAACTTCAAATCGTTGAGCCTTCATATTTAGAGCTTGCTGAACCTGCAATCGAAACTGGTGGAGACACCTGTGTCGCAAAGGGTGCACAAATGGTTATCATGGTTCCCTATTTTCTTTCGGCAGGAATCCATGTACGAAAAGACCTGATCGAATCCCTCGAACTATTATCTAAAAAGTATCCCGCAGTGCAGTTTAAACTTGCAGGCCACCTTGGCCCCCATCCATTACTGGAAACAATCATTCGTGAAAGAATTAATGAGGTACTCCGTTAAAAATTCAAGGCAATTTCATAAACTTCAGGAGCATCCATCACCTGGTCGTTTCGGGTGAAAAGTGCCTCGATTGCCGCACGATGAATCTTCATTTTCAAATCTCCCACCCCAATTGCACCGTAGCAAACAACCCCGTCCCTAATCACACCTTTGTCCATTACGCTGGTTCCCTCAATCCCCAAAGGAGGAACAGCATTTAAATCAATAACCATCTTCAGATTTCCACATGCCTTCCTAATTTTTTCAGGAAGCAGGCAAACACCTGCTGCGCCCGCAGAAACAACAAGTTCTACCCCCTCTAGGGCAATTTTTAATTCAGAATCATTGGCAACCTGAATTGCAGACAGGGCAGGGCTATCACCCATTTTTTTCCCGAGCGAAACAACCGCAGATTTTGATTTTTCAATAGTGCGCGATGATAATAAAACCTTTGCACCAAGTTTTGCCAATAGCATGGCTGCCCTTTGACCCACCGGCCCCGTGCCTGCAAGAATCAGCGCTTTTTTATCTTTAAGATCAAGAGTTTTTGCTGCTATTCGAACTGCGGCTGCTGCTGTTGTATTACAGCCATTGGCATCAAAAAGCACCGATACCCGCAAGCCAAATTCAGGAACCATGGCAGCAACAGCCTTGACAAGCAAAGCCTCACTTTTTTCAACATTACCGCCTCCGATAAACAATGCCGTATTTTTTAGATCTTTGGGGCCGCGGGTAAAAATGGCGCCATGAACAAGATCCCTTACCTGATCGGGTTGCACATTGGCATAACTGAACAATTCATTGACTTTGGAATCTATCGCAACCACCCGATCAAAAACACTTGCATGGGCATCTGGGTCGAGCTGGATTAGGATGGTTTTCTTTTCCATGACAAATATAGCCTTTAAATAAGCCTTTAAAATAGTCATGGGGGCAATTAGCCCCCATGTTTATACCGCGCTAACCCACGTATTACTTGGGAGAGAATGGGTGTTTTACCTTGTCTTTTTGAGCGGTAATTGTTTCAACCTTAGGCTCATTTGCAAGGGCCTTTTTCAAGGCATCTTTGGTTGCCTTATAATTGAATTCAAAAATCTTGTTATCATCTGCTGCTTGTGGATGAATGAATACACCACAAACACAAACCATGCTTTCAGCTTGCTGATTACTGATAACACCTTCAGCAACGCTGTCAGCAACCGCACGTGCAACACCAGCTTGGGCTGGGCCAAACATCTGAACAGCTTGTTTCAAGCCTTTGATAGTGACCTTGGTAATCATCACGGTTGCGGGTTTGCAGATTAAATTTGGTGCAACAACTGCAAGCAAGCTGTTATGGCCCGCAGATTGAGTTGCAATTGCATTAGCAAAAGCTACGCCAACTGGCCCTTCTTTTGAACCGATCAAAAGATCGATATGTGCAACTTCATTGCCATCGCCTACCAAAGATTCGCCAATAAACATCGACATAATAAAAACTCCATTTGTTCACTAAGGACAATACAACCTCCATGAAAATATAAAGAGTATCTCCCGAGGAAGCAAACAGATAATTTTTGAAATCTTAGTAGTTCATTTAAAAAATCATGCTTCTACATCATATTTGCATGGTTAATGCTTGCTCTAAGAACAATTACAAATAGAATTGCCAAAGCTGGATTTTATACCCCGTTTTAAAAATGAGGATTTTAATAGTCATGTCGAAAACAAATTCCCCAATTTCTGTAACCCGGCTTCTTGGCTTAGGTTTAACCCCAGGCAAACTTCGTGGACTTCAGCGAATCAGCAATGACAACGGCACCCTGACCATGGTTGCTACCGACCAAAATAGTTCAATGATCACCATGATCCGTGACAGCCTTAAGAAAAAAGGTCAGGATCGCGAACCCACATTCGACGAAATTGTTGAAGCTAAAATCATTCTTGCTGAATCTCTTTCCAAGAATTCCAGTGGCGTTCTTGTAGATGGTTACTACGGTGTCTGGAACAGCGTTGCTTCCTTCAATATCCCCAAAACTGTTGGTATCTTGGTTCGCGTGGAACAATCAGGTGGTGGTAAAAACAAGGTAAACGCTCCTTTGGGCGGTTTTGAACCAGGTTGGAGCGTTGAAAAAATAAAAGGCATTGGTGCTGATGCTGTTAAGCTTCTTGCTCAATTTGAACCCACTGAACCCAATAGCGCTGAGCACCAATTCGAATTCATCCAGCAAGTTTATGAAGATTGCAAAAAACATGATATTCTCATGCTTTTGGAAACTGTTGCTTTCCCATTCGGCGACGAAAAGAAAGACAGCAAGAGTTTCATCAATCGCAAAGCCGAAACAGTGATTGAAAGTGCACGTCAACTCAGCAGATTCTGTGATATTTACAAGGCAGAATTCCCTGGCCACCTAGGCAACGAAACCGATGCACAGCTTGAGAAAAACCTCAAGGCTCTTGATGCTGTCAGCGAAAGACCTTGGGTTCTGCTTAGCGCAGGTGTTGATTTCCCGGCTTACAAGCAACAAGTTGAAATGGCCATGAAGGCCGGGGCAAGCGGAATTTTAGGCGGAAGGGCATTCTGGAAAGAATACTTCCTTCAAGAAACCGAAGATGCACGAAAGAATTTTGCTAACACCGTTTGCAATGACCGCGTTCTTCAAATCCATGAGATTGTCAAAGCCAAAGGCAAGCCTTGGTTTGCACGTTATGGCCTCACCATGGACGAACTTCATCGCATCAGGGTTGCTGAAGGCTGGCACTTCCGTTACGGCGGAAACCTTAAGGCCACGGGCAACTCCAAGGCGGGAGCCCTTGGCGAAGTTTACTAACGACTTCCAT
>RFZJ01000053.1 GCA_009920765.1 Planctomycetota bacterium
TTTGGAACAGGCTAAGGGGCATTTACTTGAATCTGAATCTAGGCTCGGTTTATCCAGTCTTGATCTTTCTGCAGCGAATGTAAAAGTCGAACAATTAGGCCCCATGATTGCGCGATGCGATGAAATAGATCGCAATTTGGAAACACGATTGGCCAACACCAATGAGATTTTAGAAGCTTACACCCGCATTCTGAGAGAATTCAAACTTAATCGGGTTGATGCAGAACGATACAAACGTGTTCAAGATACGATTCACGAGCCCTTGCGAAAAATCACCCTCGTTGAGTTTCCTGCAACAACCCGGGCGATTGATTCCTTCCGCAAGGCTTTGGATAACACCTCACTTACCTTGGATAAACGGGTTGAGGCATCACGAATCGCCTTGGCAGAATCCAGGTCTCAGTTCAAGAAACTTTTGCAGGCAATTGACGAAGTGCTTGCAGCAATGGGTACCCTTACCGATATCAACAAACTAGTAGCAATGCTTCGCACCATCGAAGAAGAAGAACGCAAACAATTCGATCTGGTGCAAAAAATTCACGAAGAATTAGTGCGCAAAACACTTGAAGACGCCCTAAACCCAGGCAAATAACTTAAATGCCATACTTGGTATAAAACTTCAATTTCTCAGCCTGTCGCAGGATTGATATTTTACACTAACGCATTAGCAAAAAATGTGGGTACAGGAATCAGAATCGGTGTTGAGAATCCATCGATTGAACAGCCAACCCCGAAGTGCCCCATTATTTTTTTCCGAAAGTCGCACGGTAGAAATCCCAATTGGCCTCGCCCAATCCTTTAAGGAGTGGCATCGTTTCATGGGCTACTCCTGGCACCACGGTCAATTGGTGATCGATTTTTAACTTATTGAGATGCTCAGAATATGCCCGGTTAAGGTCCGCTGTAAAGTCACGGGAACCAACCGCCACCCGTATTTTCAATTTGCCAGTGATGGTAGCGGCATTCTTCTCGGCTATCATTAGCGGGCTTTGTGCCTTGAAGTAGTCGAGATCGTTCCCGAATGTGTCTTTCAGAATCCGTTCCCTCTCGGCTGGGTTGCCTTTGGCCCGTGGACCCTGGAATTCTAGGTCCAATGGTCCCCCGGCGAGGATTGAAACTGCGCCAAACAAATCTGTGTGGATGACACCCAGTCGGCCTGCCCCGTAACCGCCCATGCTGAAGCCTTCGAGCATACGTCCGTCACGTTTCGCAACGGTGCGGAACGTCTTATCAATTTGAGGAATTAGTTCCTTGATGAGTATGGTTTCCATCGGTACCTTTCCGTCTTTCGAGTCGCACCACATGCTATTGAAAAGGCCATTGGGGAAAACAACCAGCATCGGCGGAATCTTCTCCTTGCGGATCGCATCGTCAAAAAACTCGCTGAGTGGCTTGATGCCTGCCAATCCCTCGCCTGTACCGTGCAGCCAGTATAGCACTGGAAGACGGCAATCTTTTTCCTTCTCGTAAGCTTCCGGAGCATAGATATGGTAACTCACTTTCGACTTGATAGCGGCACTGTCGAAGGTCTGGTACTGCACCCGTTCAGCCTTGATTGCCGGTGTCGTCCAATTCGAGCTGGGGCGGCCACCGTTGTTGGATTTTAGTTCCGGTTTTTGCGGTAAGACGACTTGAGAATGATTCTGAAAGAACTCCCAGATCGTGTCGGTCGCATTGAGTTTGCTTTTGATCGGGCCGATCATGCTTTCGGGAAGTGTTTGTATTGCTCCGGGCCAATGATGGCCGTGGCCTTTGAGGTAAATAACCGAGAGCTTTGGCCCATTGTTTTTCGAGAGGTACTCGATCTTACGCAAGTCATCTTTCTCTGAAAGAACCTTCTGCTCTTTCTCGCATCCGATGGCTTCGGCCCATTTCTCCAATTGTTCGATGACGGGGCGATTAATCCAACTTCCCCAAGGCGACTTAACTTCACCCCCGGCGAGTGGTATCAATGGGTCATCGGTTCCGATAATGTAGAGCGTTGGCAATGGCTTCGTGGGTTTCGGGTTATCGATAGCCATTCGTCCAGCAACCATCCCGATTGCGCAGAAGCGATCGGATAGTTCTGCTGCCAAACGAAATGTCATACCGCCTCCATTACTGTGGCCGGTGGCAAAAACCCGGCTCTCGTCATAAGGCAGCTTTTTCTTCAAATCGTCCAAAAGTTGTCGGATGAATGCCACGTCATCAATCGCTGCTCTTGGTGAACGTGCGTTGAGTTGACCGGAGTTCCATTGGGCAGGGTTAGTCTTGAAGTTGGTTGGCAGTTTGGGCATAGCGCCAAGCCCTTCTGGTGCAACAATCAGAAAGCCTCCCTTATCAGCCATGGTCGCCCAGCCGTCCTTAACCAATGCGATTGTTCCGCTCCCGCCGCCGCCATGAAGCACCAGTACCAGAGGTAGTTTGGTGTTTGGCTTGTATCCTTTGGGAATGTGTACCTGAGCCACACGTTCGTAGCCGCCAGAATTGATCGTGAAAATGAATTGGCCAGACCCCAGAGGCGATGGCAAGGTTGTCTCGGGCGAATCTGCACCTGCGACCAAAGCCAGTATGCTCACGGTATTCAAAATGATGAATGTGGGAATGTGTCGTAGATGAGCCATTTCACACCTGCAACCCTTACAATGAAATTATCATACGATAAAACTACCTTAGGCGGGAGTGTATGGTTTTGACCATCTCTTAGCCTATCGTAGGCTCGTTTTTTCAAAATGCAATGAGCCAAAAAGTTACGGTTGTCATACAAGGGCCTCGCTTGATGGTATTAGCTTCATCCGTGTCGATACCGCATGCATGGCGATTAGGTGAAGAATCTCGCTGAACATGCTGCAGCAATCTGGCAGGATGGTGACATTGTGCTTTTCTGCAGTTTTTGAAATAGCCATATACGTCACTCCGTTCTGGGTTATCATTCCGCACATCAGGAGATCGGTAACGCCGAGTTTGGCAAGCGTTTCTTCCAAGGTCGTATTCTCAAAGCTGTCCGCAAATTCCTTGACGACAATCAGAGCCTTGGGAGCAGCGGGAAATATCGAGGGTGGATGTCAGCACCCGGCGTTCCTCCGTTGAAGAAAGGAGCCATCCCCTTGGCGACGTCCTTAATGTGGATCACCGGGACTCCTTGAGCGTTTGCCTTGTCGATAGCCCCATCAACATTCTTAAGGACAACATCCGTGTTCCACAGGGGGAATTTGCCTTCGGGGAAGTAGTCTTTTGCAGATCAATAACAAGTAGTGCTTTCGTCATTATCAGTTTGCTTATTTTGCGTTCATTGAGTTACTAATAAACTGCCAAGGAATGGTTTAAGGCTAGCGCACTACAATCACCAATGCAATCCCGGAAGGTACTTCGCTGTCGCCCACCGATCAGCTTGGGATTAACGAACACGAGAGACCGGGCGTCTTGTAGATCACCTGAATCAGCATAAGAAGTAAAGCGATTCTCTATGCCTTTGTTTCAAAAACTGCAGGAATCAACTCTTAGGAAAATTAGTCCTTGCAGTTCCTGTGGCAGTAACGCCTACCAACCTCGGTATCGCATGGAGTTTTGGCTCGAGGGTTTAGATCATGATGTAGAAACCGGCCCGCATCTGGTTACAAGCAAGGAACGCTATATGTTTTTCATCGTTTCGGAAAATGATTTGCTTGCAGAAATCGCCCGTGAAGAAGAAAAACACAAACTTGGTTTGGAACAGGCTAAGGGGCATTTACTTGAATCTGAATCTAGGCTCGGTTTATCCAGTCTTGATCTTTCTGTGCTCAAGAAACTTTTGCAGGCAATTGACGAAGTGCTTGCAGCAATGGGTACCCTTACCGATATCAACAAACTGGTTGCGATGCTCCGAACCATTGAAGAAGAACGCAAGCAATTCGATCTGGTGCAAAAAATTCACGAAGAATTAGTGCGCAAAACACTTGAATACGCCATAAACCCATGCAAATAAAAGGCTTACAGCTTTAAATCCCTGTAAAGCTTAAGCGTTAAAACTGAACCTAAGAAATCAACAAATCTTAAATATTTTTCCTATTTTCTAGAGACTATCCATTTTAACAATATAATATCAGAATTATTACATTAAATTGTAATGATTGGCTTATTTGGACTTTTAAAAGGAGCTTATACTATGAATATCAAAAAGAAAAAGAACATTTTTTTCAGGCCTTCTTTGTTCCAATTGGAAGACAGGCTCACCCCCACGAATAACCCCCTAGGTTATGTGCAACCCAATTTAATTACAGCGAATCCAGCCACCAAGGTTTTGGACATTGTTTATGATGCCCATGTTTCAACCCAACTGTTGGAAACAAGGACTTCAATTGCAGTACCTACAACGGGTTTTTTAACTTATCGATGGACAATCAACGATGGTTTTAACAGCGTTTATAATACAACCACTGCAACATATGATCCTTCAGTGATTACAACCGGGGATACCTACCCTGCCCCAACCTTGAGAGTCAATCGTGGCGACACTCTTAGAATCACTTTATTGAATGAACTTGAGGGTCAGGCTTTTGAAGCCTTGCAAATTCCCGCCACCCCAATCTATGTTGATGGTGTTTTAGTCCAACCACCAAATTTAACTGAAATGCCCCTTAATAACCATACCCATGGGCTTCATATTTCGCCCAATGGAAGTTCCGATAATGTTCTTATGACCATGCCTGCAGGTCAGGGTTTTGTTTACGAATATAAAATTGGGGAAAACCAACCAGATGGCCTTTATTGGATCCATCCCCATAATCATATGTATTCCACCGAGCAGGTTGCGCGGGGTTTATCCAGCATGCTGATTGTTGGTCAGCCTGATAGTAGCATTGCGGAATTAGCTTCACTCCCTGAAAGAACAATGGCTTTGCAGGGACAGAATGTCATCCCAGCTTCTGGTTCTACGCCGCAGGCAATCAATGGTGGTACCGGAAATCAACTCACGATTAATGGTTTGGTCAACCCAGTTATCATTGCCAGACCTGGGCAAACCGAGGTTTGGAACATTGCCAATATGACCTCTGGTCTTACCACCCAATTCACTCTGAAAAACATCAGCACCAATACCTTTCAGGATATCGTTGTGGTTGCCCAGGATGGTGTACCCTATAACACGCCTGTAATTATCACTGCTGCACAACAGTTAGCTGGAACATCCCTAACTTTGGGCACTGGTGGTCGTTATTCAATCTTGGTGAATGCTCCTGCCGTGCCTGGACAAAGTGTCCGGATGCAGATAAATTCCTCCAACAATACAGGTATTAATAACCTTTATAATGTTACGATGACTGCTTCGGGCTTGCCGGTCAGTTCACTTCCCACACCAACAGTATTAACGACTACGGGTTACAGTGCTTTTACGGATTTATCCACTGCAACTGTGGCAGAAAATCGCACGGTGACATTCACCATAGATCCTAATCCTGCGGGTAATGGGGGAAATTCCCAATTTCAAATAAATGGTGAGGTATTCCCCAATCCACAAATTTCCCAGCCAATGCTTAATGATGTGGAAGAATGGACTTTGATAAATAATTCCAAAGTCCCCCATCCATTCCATTACCATGTCAATGATATTCAAGTCATGTCTGTGTTTGTACCCAGCAATACTAAAAACAGTGGTTTGGTAACTGTTACCACACCCCAGCAATGGTACCAAGATGTTGTTCTTGTTCCCGCTGCACAAGTTGATGCTAATGGTAATGTTATCGCTCCTGGTAGAGTGGTGATTCGTATAAAGAACCTTGATTTTACTGGATCGTTTGTCTACCACTGCCATATTCTTTCCCATGAAGATCGTGGCATGATGAGCCTAAATACCGTCCAGCCGGAAACTCCGATTTATGCAACTGGCGCTGGTGCTGGTGGCGGCCCCGTTGTTAATGTTTATAGTGGCATCGATAACACTATCCTTGCCAGTTTCTTTGCCTTTGAACAAGGCTTTACTGGTGGTGTTCAAACAGCAGTTGCTGATGTCAATAACGATGGCATCTCTGATGTGATTGCGGGCGCTGGTGTGGGTGGCGGGCCAAGAGTTATCGTTTTTAATGGCGCTACCAATTTCACCACCACCTTGTTTGATTTCTTCGCTTTCAGCACCGCCTTCACTGGTGGGGTGGATGTCGCAGGTGGCGATTTTAATGCAGATGGGTTTGCTGACATCGTTGTTGGTGCAGGCGCTGGCGGTGGTCCCCAAGTTAATATCTTTGATGGCCGAACCGGAAATCTTCTTACACAATTCTTTGCCTATGATCAGTCCTTCCGTGGCGGGGTCACCGTTGCTGTTGGTGATGTGGATGGTTCTTCATTTAATTCTGTTGTCACCGGTGCAGGTGCTGGCGGTGGGCCAAATGTAAGAACATTCAGAAATTCCAGATTCTTCATGATTGGTGATACCCCAATCCTTCCAGGTAACCAATCCATTTCCATGAATCAAACTAGCAGTTTTTTTGCCTATGAACTCTCTTATACAGGGGGTGTTCAGGTTGCTGTCGGCCTTAATTCAGGGACTCCCTATGGCGGGTTTTACAGGATTATTACCGGTACCCTCACCGCTGGACCTGAAGTTACCGTCTGGCAAGCTATGGAGAGCGAAAACATGACGATGGATACACCAGATATTGTGTTCGAAAAGGTTTCCGACTTCTTCGCTTTTGATTCCACACAGACCACTGGCGTTCGGGTTGGTTCGGTTGCTGTAAGCACGGGTTCCGATTTCCTTGCTGCCACTGGTTATGGAACCTCTACCGTTGTAAGGCGCTTTTCTCTTCTCCCTGGAGCCACCCAGCCTACCTTGGAAGATGAATTTTATCCTTACTCATCTTTCTTTGATGGCGGAGCCAACCTGGGTGGTACTTACTAAACTCAACAGTAAGAGAATCTGATTAACTAAACCCTGGCCTCTGAACACTTTGCTGTTCAGGGGCTTTTTCATGAATGGACTGTAAACCATTTCTGCTTACCATCATCTTTTTTATTGGAACAACTTAAACCTTACTTTAATCTGTAAAGTTATACCTTACCTTTGCTTGAGAATTGGAACAAAATATGCCTCTCCTTGGTGCACATATGTCGGTTGCAGGTGGAATCTATAAAGCTGCTGAAGAATCTGCAGCACACCAATGCCAGACCGTTCAGGTGTTCACTAAGAACGCCAACCAATGGAAAGGCAAACCACTCGCACAGGAAGACATCGATAACTTCCGCAGGGCAGTCAAAAAAGCAGACCTGAAACATAACCTTTCGCATAATTCCTACCTGATCAATCTGGCATCGCCTGATGATGAACTTTTTGCCAAGTCAATTGAGGCCTTTGTCGATGAAATGCTACGAGCCGAACAATTGGAACTGGATTATCTAGTTGCTCACCCCGGATCCCATGTGAAAACGGGTGAAGAAGCAGGCATCAAACGCATTGCTCATGGTTTGGATGAAATTCACCGTCGTTGTTCTGATTTCAAAGTCATGATTCTTTTGGAAATCACTGCAGGGCAAGGAACGACTCTTGGCTATAAATTTGATCACATGGCCCAGATTCTAAAACTCGTTAAACACCCAGATAAACTTGGAATTTGCTTTGATACATGCCATGCTTTTGCAGCGGGATACTCGCTTTTTCCAAAAGTTGATTACGATGCGACCTGGCAAGAATTCGATACCTTGATCGGGATCAACAAGCTAAAAGCCTTTCATTTAAATGATAGTAAAAAAGGGTTAGGCAGCAGGGTGGATAGGCATGAGCATATTGGCCAAGGGGCATTGGGGCTGGAGCCATTCAGGTTTATTTTGAATGACCAACGGTTTGCAAATCTTCCGATGGTGCTTGAGACACCCAAGGAAGAGGGTGATAATCATGACATGGATGGTGTCAACCTGACGGCACTAAGAAGTTTGCTTGAAGTGAAATGATTTAAAAGAAACTTTTTCTAATTCGATAAGACTCAAAAAAATTAGATTTCAATCTCGACTAAAATAGTACTTTCGTAATGTAAATTAATGGCTGATTAATTTGATGGAAAAAGCACTTGTTAAGGTGGTTTTTCTACTGAAACAATAACATTAAAACTTATTCGATTAAACCAGATATTTCCCAGAATAAATCAACTCAGAAAACGAATAAGCCTTCGTAAAGGGTTTGCAGTATCTTTATTACCCAAACAAGGATAAATCCCATGACTGTAAGATGCGTGGTTATAAAAAACCATAAAAACCGTGGTGCCCAATACAGGGCTAAACATAATCTTTCTCCACACCTTGTAAAGCTAAGGTGCACCCATTGGCAGGCTACCATAGGAGAGCATCACCTTTGGGCAATTGATATTGTAAAAAATTATCTTACAGAGCAGGGTTTTGACCCCAATGATTTTGATTATGTAAGCTTTGACTATCTGGAAGGCTACTTCATCAATCATCTTTTTACAAAACCAGAAATTCTCGATCTTTGGCTTGAAGCAAAAACCATAGATATCCGCCATTATGGTCCTGTTTCTCCATTCGGTCCTAATTCTGAATTTCCAAATGGCAATGAAGAATTAACCACCGATGATGTGCTGGATAAATATGTATTAAGTGGTATCAACAATTTAAAGAATAATTTTTTTAAGTTTGATCCAAATCTTTTGACACCATAAACAAAAATGTCAAACATTTGTTTCTTTCGGATTCTATTGCGTGGGAATTGCCAACCATCAAATTTTGACCAGCCTGCTGGTTGGCACTAGCCTTAAAAAATACGCAAAACCTAATCCGCCTATTATAGATAATAAACTGTAGGCAACTACTACGGTGGCAGCAGGCGAATCAGAAAAATTGTTCGAAACAATAACCAGTACAATTGCGGAATTTCGAATTCCAGTAGTAATGGCAAGAGTATGCCGCATCTTTTTATCTTGTCCGCCACATATCCAACCAACACCCAAGCTCCCCCCAAAAAAAATAAACATGGCCAGCCAATTTCGAAGTGTGATCTTTGTGAGTGTTTCATGTTCTCCAATAAGAATAAGTAACACGGTCACAACTAATAATAAATTTGAAATAATTCCTAGAGGTTTTAGAAAGCCTTGCGAAAATAATGGTGCATGGTGATGCAAGAATAAACCAATACCAAGGGGAAGAATTTGAATTAAAATTAAAGTGCGCAACATCGCAAAGTAATCAATGTCTAAATTATTACCACTGGCAAAGTAACTTATTAAAGTCCTTAATAGTAAAGGAGACAGAAAAGCAGAGAGGGTGGAAAGTATAATCATCAGACCAATGGCTGTTGAAACATCACCCTTGGCGATGGCAACAAAAGGAGGCCCCAAGGGGGCCCCGGGGAATATGCCCAATAAAAGAAATCCAATGGTAATCAAAAGATCCAGGGAAAAAATAAAACTTAATCCCAAAGTAATTGTTGGTACCAGAAGAAAATTCGCCAAACAGCTAAAACCCAGCAACTTGGGATTTTTGAAACTCGCAAGTACATCTTCTATCTTTACCTTCAAGCCCATCCATAGCATTAAGGAAACAAGAGACATTGAAGCCATTGCTTTTACGATTGTTAAAAAATCCATGTTTTAATTTGACTTTCATTCTTTGGTTTACAATTACTGATTTATAGAATGAGATTCCGCCAAAGAGGAGGCTTGTTTTTCGAAATAAGCCATTTTACTCGCCTCGCCATATTCAGGAACAATGATTGAAAATAAGTTCATTATTCTCGCAATTACCCCGGTCCATCCGGTTTGATGACTAGCACCAAGCCCTGCGCCATTATCGCCATGAAAATATTCATAAAAAAGAATACAATTTTTCCAATATGGGTCATTTTGAAATTTGCTTGCTCCGCCAAAAACAGGCCTTCTACCATTTTGATCCTGAAGAAAAATATTTCCCAGACGCCTGCCTATTTCTTCTGAAATCTGGAAAAGGTTCATTTTTTTCCCAGAACCAGTCGGGCATTCAATGGTAAATTCCGGGCCATAAAAAGAGAAGTACTGCAATAGTGAGCGAATGATCAAAGCATTCACAGGCATCCAAATGGGGCCACGCCAATTCGAATTGCCACCAAACATTCCAGAATCTGATTCCGCAGGAAGGTAACCAACACGATATTCCTGTCCTCCAAAACTCATTAAATAGGGATGATCTGCATGATACTTAGACAAAGAGCGAATTCCATAAGGACTTAAAAACTCATTTTCATCGAGCATTATTGTAAGAACCCGGCGTAATTTGGTTTCGTCTAGAATCGAGGCAAGCCTGTGACCTCCAATTCCCACTTTCATAGGGTCATGAATTCTTGTCCGAAGTTCAGGTCGGGATTCTAGAAATAGCCTGAATCGTTCTGCAAGCTCAGGATATTTGCTGATAAGTTGGCCATCAAAAATCGTAGTGGCGCATAAGGGTAGTAACCCAACCATGGAGCGTACTTTTAAACGCTGGGAACTACCATCAGGAAGCCTTAGGACATCATAAAAGAAACCGTCTGCTTCATCCCACATTCCATTTTCACTCCCAATATGAACCATGGAGGCGGCAATCCAAAGAAAGTGCTCTGCAAATTTAATTACCATTTCAGAGTATTCTGGATCTGTAAGTGCAAGTTCAGCAGCGATTTCCAGCATGTTTTGACAATACAAAGCCATCCATGCCGTCCCATCAGCCTGCTCTAAATACCCACCCGTAGGAAGAGCAGAGCTACGGTCAAAAACCCCGATATTGTCCAATCCTAGGAAGCCACCCTCAAATACATTTCTACCTGACCGATCTTTTCGATTGACCCACCAGGTAAAATTCATCAAAAGTTTTTGAAAACAACTTTTCAACCACTCCCGGTCACCAACGCCTTTTTGGGCTTTCTCTAGACGATAGGTGAAAATTGTAGACCATGCGTGCACTGGTGGATTGACATCTCCAAAATTCCATTCATAAGCAGGCATTTGCCCGTTGGGATGCATGTATCGTTCACGGAGCATTAACTTCAATTGGGATTTTCCAAAATCAGGATCAACTAGGGTTAGTGAAAGAACATGGAAAGCAAGGTCCCAAGCTGCATACCAAGGGTACTCCCATTTATCAGGCATGGAAATAATGTCGCCATTGTACATATGGTGCCAATGATCATTACGAATTGGTTTTCTTGTGCCAGATTCTTTAAAAGGATCAGAACCACGTTCATCAAGCCATTTATCCACATCATAATAATAAAACTGCTTACTCCAAAGCATTCCTGCAAGCGCCTGACGACTTATAAGCGCTGCATCTGCATTTAAAGATTTGGGTATTATTGCAGTATAAAAAGCATCTGCCTCTTTACGCCTTTCGTTCATGATTTGCTCAAACATAATGAAAGGCTGGAAAACTTCATCACGAGTATCGGGGGAAAGCGTTTTTGATAGCCTGCCACGAATTTTAAAGCAACCTCCAGATTGGATGGTTTCTTGGTAGCATGCCCCCACCTTGGTGCCTTTTCTCCTGGGATTAACCCCCTCTTTCTGCCCATGAACCAAGTAATTATTAATCCCATCCTTTACATAGGGATTGGTATTAGGAATACCCAACCAGCGTTCTTTATTTGTTTCATTTTCAGTAAAGAGAAGAACCGGGTTTCCCTGGCAATTAAACAAATAGTTGCCTAATTTCGAATCAACTACATCAACAGAATGATAATCCATTGATTGTATTTGTAAATCCTGGAGTACGGGGCGTTGCATGTCTCCATTCCATGACCAGAAATTGCGAAACCAAAGGGTTGGAATGACATGTATTTCAGCAGAATCCGGGCCGCGATTGTAAACCGAGATTTCTATTAAAATATCTTCAGGGGAGGATTTTGCATATTCAACAAATACATCAAAATAACGATCCTGATCAAAAATTCCAGTGTCTATCAACTCATATTCTTGTTTATTACGATCAAGATTTTTATTTTTAGCAATCAAATCAGAATAGGGAAAAGAGGCTTGTGGATATTTGTACAAGTACTTCATGTAAGAATGAGTAGGCGTATTATCAAGATAAAAATAATATTCCTTAACATCTTCCCCATGGTTTCCTTCACTATTAGTGAGCCCGAAAGCGCGTTCCTTGAGAATTGGATCTTTCCCATTCCATAAAGAAATGGAAAAACAAATCCGCTGTTGATCATCAGAAATTCCCGCCAACCCATCTTCTCCCCAATGATAAACACGGGACCGTGCTTGATCATGGCTAAAATAATTCCAAGCATCGCCTTTTTCACTGTAATCCTCCCGAACCGTTCCCCACTGGCGTTCACTGAGATAAGGCCCCCATTTTTTCCAGGGAATGTTCTTATTAGAAGATTCATTAAGACGGTCTTGTTCGGATGCCATTTTAATATCGCTTTCTTTTACTCGTTAGCAACTTCGCAAAATGAATGCAAAATGTGGAAACTTGGGAAAAAATTGACCATTCCGTTGCTTAAAATCTGTTTTAATTATTCGGATTCCAAAACGCTTAATCAATATGCAGGTATTTTAAAAGTTGGAAAGGGTCTTATAAAACCCAATAAAAATTTATGATAAAATAGTTGTTAATTAATTAAAACAAGTATGAAAGAAGCTGTTTCCAAATTAAACATTACTTCCTGTTAGACCGAACACTTAAATCAAAAAAGAAACAAAAATATTTTTGTTTGCAAAATTAAGGCTCAATCCAAAATCATTTGTTCGTGCACCTGTATAGAATCAGAAAAGAAAAAATAAAAGGTTATTTTGGATAAACAAATAATTTTTATTCGATAGTGAATTTTTGAAATTTCTTTCAAGGGTAAAACCAAGATGGTTTTGAATTAGGAGAATCAAAATGGTTACGCAATCGAATTCTGAAGCCAGCAAGAAAGATTACGAAATTCCTTGCGATAAAACATTTCTTCCTGGGACTCTAACGATTCCTAGTAATGCCGAATCCGTGGTTATATTTGCCCATGGCAGTGGCAGCGGAAGACTTAGTGTGCGCAATCAATATGTCGCAAAAGTATTGCAAAATGCGGGATTAGCTACATTCCAATTTGACCTTCTAAATGAAACAGAAGCCCTTGACCAACAAAAGGTGTTTGACATCGATCTGTTGGCAAACCGCCTGGAGGTTGTTTCCAAATGGCTGAATCATCAACCGGAAACATGCTCCTTCTCGATGGGGTGTTTTGGTTCCAGTACAGGCGGGGGTGCTGCCTTGGTGGCAGCCGCACGGAACCCAAGCTTAATCAGTGCGGTAGTTTCCAGGGGTGGAAGACCCGACCTTGCAGGAGACGATTTGGATTTTGTAATAGTGCCCACACTTTTAATTGTTGGGGAAAATGATGCCTCGGTGATTGCCTTGAACCGCATGGCTTTTGAAAAACTACATTGTGAAAAAAAAATGGTGATAGTAAGGGGTGCTACTCATTTATTTCCTGAACCCGGTGCCTTGGAAGAAGTTGCAATTCTTGCAAGAGACTGGTTTGTAAACCACCTTGCCGCCATCAAAATCAACTTGAAATAAATGATGGTTGCATCAGGAGGTTGATTATTGATTGAATTTCAAAAATTGTTGGCATGTTTCGTTGATCTAGACCGTTGTTTACTGAACAAGGAGATTACCATGATATTTGAAAATCGAAGTGATGCGGCGATGAAACTTGCCCAAAAAATGAAAAATCAATCTTTTCTCGATCCCATTGTTTTAGGAATACCACGGGGTGGGGTTGTGACTGCGGCTGTTTTGGCAAAAGAACTGAACGCAGATTTTGATGTTGTTTTATCAAGAAAAATTGCTGCACCTAATCAACAAGAGTTCGCCTGGGGGGCTATTTCGGAAGATGGTCAGGTTTTTTTAAATCCTGCTTTGAGTGAATCTCAATTAGATTTCAAGGAGTATTTGGAAAATGAAAAAAAGAAACAATTAACTGAGATCGAAAGACGAAAAAAATTGATCAGGTCTATCCTGCCTCAGTCTGCTGTTGCAGGTCGTTCAGTTATTGTAACTGACGATGGCATCGCAACGGGCTCAACGATGATTGCAGCACTTCAATGTCTTCGACCTAGAAATCCATTTAAATTAATCGTCGCAACACCAGTGGCGTCACCCAGTCGCCTCGCAGATGTCAGGCATTGGTGCGACGAGGTGATCTGTTTTCACTCGAACGAATATTTGATGTCGATTGGGGAATTTTATATTGATTTCAGCCCGGTGGAAGAGAGCCTGATGCTTGATATTATTCGAGAAATGGCAAGCATTAAAACACATTCAAAATGATTGATTTCTTAGACTGCGTTCATTTCATTATGGTTGGATTTTGTAAAGACGACTTCATTTGTGTCTTTACGAAGTATTTTCCACAATAGCCAAATTGATAAACCAGATATCAATATGCCCGTGGGTATCCAAAGAAACGCAGGAAGATTTTGGGTGATGAAGTTGGTTGCGTTGAATGCCAAGGTTAATAATCCATTGGGTTTTGCAGCTTGGGGTGCTAGATCTTGGACATTCGGTTTATCCATCCATCCAGCTCCCCGGCCAATTACTTGAAGCCCGATCATTATCAATGGCATAACAAACCATACTAATCCGCTGTAGACAAGCTTGAACGATTTTCGTTCTGTAAATACCAGCAGTGTCGGTGTGGCAATAATTTGGATTGCAAGAAATAGTCTTGTTCTTTCATCTTCATTTTCAGGCAACCATTTAAGTTCCTGTTTCCCTTCCAACTTGAATTGCACATCTTTGTTTGCTTGACCCATAAAAATTTTTTCAACTTGATACCAAGGAATGAAGCGGGTCTTTTTACTTAAGACAAGGAAAGGCCATTGATCCGGCCCATCCAGCCATGCTAACAAATTATCTTTTCCTGCGGGGAATAAGGTGATGCAATCCTGATTTAAGGCAAGGACCATGCATTGATTTTTACTGCGAAAAATTGGCTCCCCATCGTTTTGATACTTTTTAAATAAACGCGTATATGATGGTCCTTCAATTTTAAAACATAATGCGAATCCAACCACCAACATTGTAACTAACCCACCTTTAGCAACATCCAGCGGAAGAAAAAGGAACAAAAGTGGCATTGAAATAATAAGGAATAAAAACAAGAGGCTATTAACTAAAATGATTCTCATTCAAATTACCTTTTATTTTTATACTGCTGCCAGCCTAGGATCATCATTGAAGATCCAGTATACTCTCGGTAGATATAGGTGTGAAAAAATTTATTTAATCTCATTTGCCCGGGGATAAAAATGGCTGATCATGTAAAGCGTGCCTCATGGTTGTGTGAAGAAATCGAAAAGCACAATCGTCTTTATTATCAGGAGGCAAAACCTGAAATATCTGACAAAGAATACGACAAACTTCTTAAAGAACTTGTTGACCTGGAAAAAAAGCATCCTGAACTTGCCAGGCCTGATAGCCCAACGCAAAGGGTGGGCGGTGCTCCCATCGATGGTTTTGTAACCCTCAAACATCGACTACCCATGCTTTCGATTGACAACACTTATAGTCCAAGCGAGCTTAAGGAATTTGACAAGAGGGTTTGCAAGGGTTTGGGAAAAGAAAAGCCACATTACATGGTAGAGCTTAAAATCGATGGGGTTGCGATCTCATTGATTTATGAGAATGGCCTTCTAACTGCCGGAATAACCCGGGGTGATGGAGAAAAAGGGGATGATGTTACCCAGAATTTGAAAACAGTGGGTGGGGTTCCTTTAAAGTTAAATACCAAGAAGCCACCTGCCCTTTTGGAGGTACGGGGCGAAGTATATATGGCACGGGCAAATTTTGCCCGGCTTAATGAACAGCGGGTAAAGGAAGGTCTGGATAAATTCGCCAACCCTAGAAACTCTGCTGCTGGTTCCTTGAAGTTGCTTGATCCCAAATTATGTGCTGCACGCAAGCTTAGTCTTTTTGCCTATGCGATTGGTGCGATGGAAGGCATAGAAGTTAAATCCCAGACTGAAACGTTGAAGCTACTCCATGATTTTGGATTCCCGGTCAATCCGCACGCTACAAAACTCGATTCCATTGAAGAAGTGATCGCCCACTGCGAATCTTGGAACGAGAAAAGGCACGATCTTCCCTACGATACTGATGGAATGGTTATCAAAGTAAATGATTTGGCGCAGCGTGAAAAACTAGGCATAACCACCAAGTCTCCCCGCTGGGTGGTGGCTTATAAATTTGCAGCGGAACAAGCTCTTACAAGACTTTTGAATATTGAACTTCAGGTGGGCAGGCAGGGAACACTTACGCCTGTTGCGCATCTTGATCCGGTTCAACTTGCAGGTACCACCGTAGCACGGGCCTCACTTCATAATGATGATTATCTGAAAACCAAGGATATCCGGGTTGGCGATATGGTGGTGGTTGAAAAAGCAGGAGAGATCATTCCCTATATTGTGCGGTCTGAACCAACCCTTCGTAAAGGAAAAGAAAAACCTTTTGTATTTCCAAAAGTTTGCCCGGTATGTGGTGCAGATGTTGTGAAAGATGCCAAGGGTGCTTTCTATCGTTGCACAGGAACCGATTGTGTTGCGCAGCTTAAACGAAGAGTTCGTTCCTATGCATCCCGTAATGCTATGGATATCGAAAATCTGGGTGAAGAAATCATTGAGCAACTTGTGGACACCGGTTTGGTGAAAACCCTTGCGGACATTTACAAATTGGGATTGAACCAACTTGCAAGCTTGGAGCGCATGGGGGAACAATCTTCCCGAAACCTCCTGGATGGAATAGCTGCAAGCAAGTCTCGTGGGCTTGCAAGATTACTTACAGGTTTGGGCCTTCGCCATGTGGGCGAAAATGTGGCTGATGTGCTGGCAAGAAAGTTTGGCAGCATGAAGGTCTTTGCAAAGGCCACAGAGGAAGAACTTGCAGCAATCGAAGGAATTGGGCCGGAAAGAGCCTCTAGTATCCGAAGTTGGTTTGCCAACAAGACGAATCAAGACCTTATCGAAAGCCTTGAAAAAGCAGGCATCAAGATGGATGAATCTGTTTCCACGGTTGCGCTTTCTTCTGCTTTGGCAGGCAAAAGCATTGTGGTGACAGGCACATTGGTAAAATATGGCAGGGAAGAAATTGAAAGGAGATTACGCGACCTGGGTGCAAAGGCATCAGGCAGCGTATCAAAAAAAACAGATTACTTGCTTGCTGGAGAAAAAGCGGGTAGCAAGCTGGAAAAAGCGCGGGAGTTGGGTGTACACATTATTACTGAGGAAGAATTTGAAAAACTTGCTGGCTCATAAAGCTTCTTTCAACCCAGCGGTGGCAGGGGAATTTCCATCGAAAGGCAGAAAGCCCTTAGAAGCACGCCTTCATCCTGGGTGATTTTTCCATCGTGCAGGATCGCAGTTATGCATCCGTCCAAAACCTTATGTTTTATATCCAAGTTGGTCTGTGCGAGAAAATCAAACACCTTGTCAAGCATTTTAAAATTGTCTGGTCTAATATCTATTTTTGATGATAACCCATGGATATCTGTTGCCTGGATTGCTTTTTGATATGCAGCTTCGGGATTATCAGAAAGCCTTGCAAAAAAAGCGAATACCGTGCCAGCAGCAATCCCAAGTGCGGCTCCCGGCCCTTTCACCTGACGAAACTTCTCGAGTCCTTTTTTAGCCAAGCGCCATATGCAGAACTCGAAAAAATCAATCTTCCCATCCGCACTTATCAATGCCTGACATGTTTTCAAAGCATCGATTGATTGCTCTTTGCCCAACATCTTTAGTGAGGGCAGGGCTTTTGATAAAAGGGTAAACAATTGAAGCTTGTTTGTTTGCAAAATTAATGGTTCGACCTCGAAAAGTGCTTGGGCTATTGCAGGGTCTAACTTATTAATGAGTTGATCCCGTGCCGTGCTTCGGAAGGGGTTATTTAAAGGAAGCAACATGGAGTATAAGACTGCAAGTGCTCCTGCGGGGTCTTTGCATTGGTTTTCAATGGGGATGAGAATTGGGAGGGGTGGTGGTGATTTTTTTGCAGGCATTTTCACGGTGCCTGCCAGGTTTGAAAGTTGGGCAGCAGAAAATGCAATATCTTTGGTTGATTCAGTTGAAGTTTCTTCACTTGCATTTTCGGGGGGTTGAAAATGGGCACCTTCAATTCTTTTAATTCTTTCGCCCAAGGGCGGATGGGTTGCGAATAATGCGCTAAACCCTGATATCCCATTTCCAAAAAACAGGTGGCTTGCCTCGGGTGCATTTGGATTTCTAATGATGGAGCCTTTGTTCCAGCCTGCGATTTTTCGTAGTGCGCCAGAAATTCCATCAGGGTTTCGGGTGAATTGCACAGCAGAAGCATCTGCAAGAAACTCACGCTGGCGCGATACCGCAGCCTGAATTAATCTTCCAAAAAACCATCCCGCCCACCCTAGGATGAAAAGCACCAAACCAATTATCAATATCGCACCTTTACCATCATTCTTTTTTTCATTCGATGAATTACCACTGTAAGAAATCGAACGAATAAGGATTTCACCCAGTATACTCAGAAAGAAAATGCCATAGAGAATCCCCATCAATCGAATGTTGATTTTCATATCCCCATTAAGGATATGACTGAACTCATGGGCTATAACTCCTTGCAATTCATCACGCGAAAGTGCTTCAACACAACCTCTGGTTATCCCGATCACTGCATCATTAGGCGACCACCCTGCTGCAAAAGCATTAATACCTTCTTCATCCATCAGATAAACAGGGGGTACTGGTACGCCTGATGCGAGTGCCATCTCTTCCACAATATTAAGAATCTTTTGTTCAACAGGATCACGGGTTTCAGATTGAAGTAGGATACCACCCAGCGATTCTGCAACAGATGCGCCACCGCCACTACTTAGTTGGGAAAGTCGATATAAGCTTGCACTACCGATAACAAATCCAATAAAGGCAGCAACCAACGCCAAGGCGGGAAAATAAGTTTCAAGTATTCGGCCCCAGTTGGCATTATCCAATCCCCCTTGGGATTCAGAGTATGCAAGGCCAAGGAGAAGAATGCCGTCGATACTGAATATCAGGGCAAATACGCCGATTCCAAATAGGACCAACAACCTGAATGTATACTTTCGTGCATTTTCCTGATGCTCAAAAAATCTCATGTTACTTGGTTCTTTAAAGTTAGAACTTTACCTTGGGGGCTTCTCGTTCAGTCGGATTTTCCAGTGTGAATTGTTGGGCGGTTACAAAACCTGTCATGCCTGCAACAATCACATTGGGAAATGTTTCGCGATAGATGTTGTAATCCATGATTGAGTCATTGAAAGCCTGGCGGGAAAACCCAACTTTGTTTTCCGTGGAGGTGAGTTCTTCCTGCAGTTGCATCATATTCTGGTTGGCCTTCAAATCAGGGTATGCTTCTGATAACGCAAATAAACGGCCCAAGGTTCCACCCAAGGATGATTCTGCAGCCATAAGTGATTTCATGGCTTCGGGATCGCCTGGATTCGCAGCAGCTTTTACACCCGCATTGGCGGCTTGGTTCCTTGCAGATATCACAGCTTCGAGGGTCCCTTTTTCATGGGTCATGTACCCTTTTACAGCTTCTACAAGGTTGGGAATAAGATCATAGCGCCTTTTAAGTTGAACATCGATTTGGCCATAGGCATTTTTAAAGCGGTTACGCCTGGTAACCAAGCCGTTGTAGATGCCTATGAAAAATAATAAAACTAAAAATCCAATTCCTATAAGAACTGCAGCGCCTATGTAAACTGGACTTGGATCATTCATGATGGACCTCTTTCAAGCTAAAATAAACAGTATTACTATACTAGTATAATCAATCAATAAGCCGTTTAGGCAACAATAATCAGATCTGATCAAAGTTTCCATGATCTTTATTCGAGTAATAGCTCGAATTATTTTGGAGTTTCATGTAAAAAAGAAAGAATCACTGGGGAGAGTTAACATGCGTCTGGGAATTTTTGGTGGTACTTTCGATCCGGTTCATTTTGGGCATCTAGCCCTTGCTGAGGAATGCCTTGCAACTGCAAGTCTGGATGAGGTATGGCTGGTACCTGCTGCATCGCCGCCGCACAAGGGCGGGAAAAAACTTGCACGCTTCGACCAACGCAAAGAAATGCTGGAACTGGCAATTGCAGGAAATGAAAAATTCAAAGTCGAACCCATGGAAGCAGACCGTCCCGGCCCAAGTTTTACCATCGACACCCTAGAGGAAATCCACAAGCGCAGGCCTGAAGATGAATTATTCCTGATTATTGGTGCTGATAGTGCTCTCGAATTTTCCACTTGGAAAGATCCCGCTAAGATTCTTAAGCTTGCGACTCTTGTTGTGCGTATCCGGCCTGGTTTTAGTATGCCTAAAGAGCAGGAATTTATTTCACAATTGCAAAAAGAATTAGGTGTGCTTCCGAGGGTAATTTTTGTCGCGGGCCCACCCTACTTGGATGTTTCCAGTTCATTATTAAAAGAGCGTGTAAGCAATAATAAAAGCATTAGATACTTGTTACCAAGAGCTGTGGAAGTCTATGTTCAGCAAAAAAAACTCTATCTTTCCTAAGTTCTAAAATACTTTTATATTTTTTTTTGACAATTCTAAAAGTGTGACCTAGGCTTTGCGTGGGTCGCTATTTACTTCACTTCCGAATAGCTTCCCAAAACACATATCGTTTTATTTATTATTTTATGAACCCCTCATTATATGGAGACATATCATGCGTATGCACGACTTGGAAGTGATGTTCAGTTCTAAAAAGGGAAAAAAAGGATTTATCCCATCATTGCAAGCGCTTGAATCCAGAGAAGTCCCAGCAGGTAATCTCGTAGGCTCTTTCTCCATCGATAACTCTTGGGGCTCTGGTATGCAGGGGCTTATCACCATTAAAAATACAGGCGATGTTGCTGTTACTAATTGGGCCGCCACTTTTAATTACGCAAATACCATTAGTTCGAGTTGGAATGGTACCATCACCCAAACCAGTTCAGGTAATTTTAAAATCACCAATGCAGGTTACAATAGTACCATCAACCCCGGACAATCCATTACTGTCGGATTTATTGGAGGCAGTAACTATGCGCAAAACCCTTCCAATTTTTTATTCACTGGCGGTGGTCTTTCTTCGGTAATTTCACCAACTCCAACTCCAACGCCTAGTGTTTCAGCAACGCTGAGTTACAAGGTTACCAGCGATTGGGGCAGTGGTTTTAATGCTGATATCACGATCAAAAATACAGGAACAACCACGCTAAAATCTTGGACTGCTTCCTTTGATTCAGCTTGGACCATAGATACCATTTGGAGCGCATCCATTGTTTCACACACTGGGACCAATTACATGATTGCCGCTGCTGATTGGAACAAGGATATTGCTCCCGGAGCTTCTGTTACCTTTGGATTTTCAGGTCATGGCGTCTCTGCAACTTCCCCTACTAATGTTGTCATCAATGGTTCAGGCACCACTACAACCCCCACCCCTACTCCAACCCCCACGCCAATTGTAACTCCCACCTTGGTTGTGAACGATGCTGCGGTAACCGTTACGGGGATATTAGACAATTCCGCATCGAATGGATTCCTCTCAACATCGGGGAATCAGATTGTTGATGCGAACGGAAATTCGGTGCGGATCACGGGCATTAACTGGTTTGGGTTTGAAACCAGCAATAAAATAGTTCATGGATTATGGACCCGCAGTTACACCTCTGTTCTGGATCAGGTGAAAACTCTTGGCTTTAATACGCTTCGTGTTCCGTTCTCAAACGAAATGCTCCGAAGTGATGCAGTTACCAGCAGTATTAACTTCGCCCAGAATCCAGATCTTCAAGGGCTTACTCCCATTCAATGTCTCGACAAAATAGTGGAATACTGTGGCAAGATTGGCTTGCGTGTCATTCTTGACAGGCATTCTGCAAAGGCTGATGGGTACATGAATGAAGATGTTTGGTATATTCCAAATGATAGTTATTACACCGAGCAGCGTTGGATTAGTGACTGGTCAATGCTTGCAAATCGTTATGCTAAAAACGCTACGGTGATTGGTGCAGATCTCTTTAACGAACCTAAGAAATCTGCAACTTGGGGAAATAGTTCTCCAGCAACAGACTGGAATAAAGCTGCAGAGCGTGCTGGCAATGCGATCCTTGCAGCAAATCCCAACTGGCTGATCATTGTTGAAGGTGTTGAAAAATTCAACAATGAAACAACCTGGTGGGGGGGCAATTTGAAGGGAGCAGCTTTCTTCCCTGTCAATCTTTCTGTATCGAATAAACTTGTTTACTCGGCACATGAATACCCCAGCAGTGTATATGCCCAGAAATGGTTTTCAGACCCGACCTATCCAAACAACTTGGATGAGGTTTGGAATGCCAACTTTGGATATCTTTTCCAAAATCAAACCGCCCCTATCTTTATCGGTGAGTTTGGTACCAAACTTGGTACGACCAGTGATCAAATCTGGCTTGATAAATTTACGGATTACATGGATGGTGATTTAAACATTGATGGAACCAAAGATCTGGCTTCCAACCAAAAGGGAATGAGCTGGACTTACTGGAGCCTGAACCCCAACAGTGGCGATACAGGCGGCATTCTCAACGACGACTGGACCACGGTTAATACCAGCAAAATGGCTTACATACAATCCAGCCTTGCACCTATGCTTGGAACAGCAACTGGAAGTTCACAAACCATGAATTTCCAAGTGAAACTTTCTGCTGCTTCCTCGGGTACGGTTACTGTTAAATATGCAACTGCTGATGGTACTGCAATTGCAGGCACCAATTATCAGGCTGCAACTGGTACTTTAACTTTCGCTCCGGGGGAAACCACTAAGACTGTTTCCATTGTCATACCAAGCCAGAATCTATCTTCAACCAAAACCTTCACCCTTCTACTTTCAACACCAGTGGGTGCAACCCTGGCTGATGCTTCAGGTGTTGGCACTATCCAGCTTGCAAGTTCTCCAACACCTACTCCAACACCAGTGAATAGCGCGCCTGTTGCAGTTGCGGATTCGGTTTGGATAGCATCTGCTACTCCTTCAAGTATCTCTGTGCTTGCGAACGATTCCGATCCTAACGGCGATAAAATCTCGGTGAAGACTGTGACTCAGGGAAGCTTTGGAACAGTCTCGATCAACCCAGACGGTACAGTTCTTTATACCCCTGGTTCGGCATTCGCGGGAACAGATTCCTTCAACTACACTATTGCTGATATTGCAGGGCTAACTGCTACTGCAACAGTTTCGGTAAAACTGGTTACAGAAGGAACCAAGGCCTGGCCTGCCAATGTTTTTGCGCCCTATGTAGACACCACCCTCTGGCCGATTTTAGATTTTACCAAGATCGCTCGTGAGCAGGGGCTTCGTTATTTCTCGCTTGGGTTCATCACTGCAACTTCTGCGGGCAAACCAGCATGGGGTGGTTTCACCACCTATGAAATCGATGGCCAGCAATTTGATTTGCAGATGCGAGCCAAGGTGAATGATCTGCGTTCCCTGGGTGGAGATGTATGTGTTTCTTTTGGGGGTGCTGCCAACCAAGAGATGGCGGAAGTGATCTCTGATAAAGCCGCCCTTAAAGCTGCTTATCAACAGGTTATCAACGCCTATGGTTTGACTAGGATTGATTTTGATATTGAAGGAGCAGCCCTTGCCAACAAGACGGTGATTGATCGCAGGTCTTTGGTGCTTGCAGAGTTGCAAGCCGATGCTTTGAAAGCTGGCAAGCCCTTGGAAATCTGGCTGACTCTTCCTGTGTTACCTACAGGGCTTACCCTGGATGGCATCTATGCGGTACAGAGTGCTTTCAAGGCTGGAGTAAAGCTGGGTGGGGTTAACATCATGGCGATGGACTACGGGGATAGTGCAGCACCAAATCCCAATGGAAAAATGGGCGATTATGCAATTCAGGCTGCTACAAGTTTGCAAGCCCAGCTCAAAGCAATCTACACTGGATTTACGGATGCCAAGCTTTGGAGCATGGTTGGGATAACACCCATGATAGGTAGAAATGATGTTTTGACCGAGGTGTTTGATCAGCAGGAAGCCAAGGAAGTGCTGGCCTTTGCCCAGCAAAAAAATCTGGGGTTGTTGTCTTTCTGGTCGCTTAACCGTGATTTGCAAAATGCAAGTGGAGTGCTGTCGCGAACCGACAATTTCTCTTCAAGTATCTTGCAAACACCTTATGAGTTCTCCGGAATATTCAAGGTGTTTACTTCCCCAGCAACCACCTCGACAACTACAACCACCACAACTGTTTCTGCAACCACATCACCTGCTGCAACTGCGGATTATCTTTTTGCACTTGATCCAAATGGCGATATTTTAAAGTCTGGAACCATATAATCTGAAGATGGATAAACGAAAGAATGCTCGCTGAATAATTTTCAGCGGGCCTTCTTTGCTTTGTAATTGAAAAAATTAATGGGTATGTTTGTGAGGATGAGGGTGGCTATGTAAATGCAATGGACTGATAGATTGGGAACATGCAAAAACTAATTTTGCATGATGCACGCCTTTCAAACCACCAAGGGTATCCGCAAGGTTTTGAAGTTCACCAGCATGGCCACGCAAAGCGATCAATTCCATGCAGAGATCATGATCAAGGTGTACATGCATTGTCGAAACAACACTTTCAGCATGTGCATGTTGTAAGTCGAGAAGTTTGTCGGTGATTTTTGTTTTGTGGTGATCATAAACAAGCGTCAGGCTGGCAGCTACATAGGAGTTTTTATCCGTACTTTCTGAGGAAACCAGTTTTTCACGAATGAGATGCCTTACTGCTTCGCTGCGGGTTGCGAACTTGCCCTCGGTGCAAAAAGAATCAAACTGCCCTAACAGGTCATTTTCAAGAGATACAGAAAATCGCACGATATCAGGCATAAAAGGCGCTCCAATGAATTTAAGATGAAGATTTACTATATCCGAAAAAAAACGATTGCTTTAGGAAAAGAAGTCGGTATTATTATTTTCAATTCTGTAACACTAGAGTTTGTACTCAATATGCACATTAAAAAAGCCTTCACTCTTATCGAACTTCTGGTCGTCATTGCAATCATTGGTATTTTAATTGGCTTGCTGCTTCCTGCAGTTCAGAAAGTCCGCAGTGCTGCAAGTGCCCTTGATTGCAAATCCAGGCTCAGGCAGATTGGCCTTGCGGTTCATGGCTACTTCGATGTTTACCGCGGGGAGTTTTTCCTGCATCACCCCTATGATTCTGATGTTAGCTCCAATACAACTCATTCTAATTCGTTTGCTGAAATATTCTGGGCTGACAAGTTAATGCCTTTCATTGGTAGTGCCGCTGAAGCTGATGAAAATAATTCCATCAAGGGCATTTTGGGTAATTCCGACAAAATCTTTCGCTGTCCTGATGATCCAGCGGAAAGAAAATTGATTTTTGATCCCGTCACTGGTCAACCCGATGGTATTGAGCACAGAGTCAGTCACCTTATGAATTCCCTTCTTAGCCATAAGAGCAGGCGGTATGGGGCATGGAATCTATCCCGTTTTATTAATGAAGTCGGAACTTCCAATTGGATTGCTTTTGTGGAACGAAACCATCTCGCATTTCTCGACATCAATGGCGAAAATCCCAGGCAGGATGATTTTGATATCTGGCTGGGAACAGATACCTTCAAGGATTGGATCGCACATCAAAGGCATTCGGGGAGTTCAAATTACCTTTACCTTGATGGTCATGTTTCCATGATGCGTTTTGATGATGCTGTGATTGGTATTTTTCCTGATAAAATCGTTCTAGCCCAGGATGGAAGTTATGCGTATTGATCAAAGGGCGCTGATTATTATTGCAATTACATTAATGCCTTTTGGTTGTTCATCAAAAATCGAAATCAAAGAAAGCCCTGCAAAGCCCGTAGCTCGTGAGTTTCTTCAAGCCGTTTCCCAATCAGATATTGATGCAGCTTGGAACATGGTAGATCCAGCTCAAAAAAAAACGCTTACAATTGAAAAATTTAAAGTCGCTTGTGGGCGACTTTTAAAAAAAGCCAACCTTGATCAACCCACCGTTCAAATAAAAGCATGTACCGATAAAGATGGCAGAGCCATTGCGCACGCAGCTTTGGTTAAAGGCTCCAAACGCTTTCGAATTGATATTGAACTTTGGTATCAAAATGAAAATTGGGTCGTTCATCTTGGACGCGACTTTTTCTAACACACCTCTATTAGCATATTCCTACTTGGGCCATTCCCCATTTACCATTGGTTTGACTGATAGTCTTTCAGGGTCGATCATCAGATGCCTGACTTTTAACCTTTTCCATGTGTAGGTTATATGCACCATGCCATCTGCTGTTTGAATGATTGCAGGGTAGGAATATTCTCCGGGATCTTTTTCGAGCACCAATGCAGCTTCCCAAGTTTTGCCATCTTTTGAGATTGCAATGTTCAATGGGCTCCGGCCCTTTTCGGTATGATTGTAAACCAAAAGATGGGTGCCATTTTTCAAGGTAACTGCATCTGTACCCGAGTTCGGGTTGGGAAGATTGGTATAAGAAAGAGCAGACCAGGATTTACCCAGATCATCTGACCAGGTTTCAAAAATCTTCCCGCCCTTGGTTCTTCCCAAGGCTTGCAACTTGTTGTTGCCATGAAATAGAATGCTGGGTTGGATGGCTTGAATTGATTTTTCAAGCGTGACAGGAGCAGGCTCGATTTTACTCCATGTCTTTCCCAAATCTTTGGAGAGTTCGAAGTGTACTTTCCATAGGCCAAAAACTTTATTTTCTTCCGTGCTTGTCGGGGAAAGGATGGAACCATCCGGAAGTTGTACGGGTTTATTTTTGATAGGCCCTAAAATTCCATCAGGAAGTCTTATGGATGTAGTCCATGTTTTTCCAGAATCAGTGCTGGTGCGAAGTTCTCCCCACCAAGTCGAGGGGCTTGGGCCAACTTTATAAAATAGCATTAATGGTCCAGTTTTAGGTTGGAATAAAACGGGGTTCCAGCACGGGTGTCGTTTGCCATCAGCTTGGATTCCGTTGGCTACTTCAATGGGTACAGTCCATTTTCCTGACTCGATTCTTGAAACCCAGATCCCAACATCGGGGGCTTTTTCGCGTGTACCACCAAACCAGGCGCTAACCAATCCCTTCGGAGTTTCTGCAATGGTGGTTGCATGGCATTGGGGAAATGGGGCTTCCAGATAAATGAACTCACGAATGATTTCAGCGGGTCTTAACTCTGTGGGGGGGACTTGCATGCTAAGGCAGGAGGCCAGGAAAATAAAAATGTTCATGTTGCTCTCGATACAAGAAAATCAATTTATTACTAGTGTTTTAACCTAAATAGGAACCAGGGGCAAAGGAACTATTTAATTCTTGGAACTCAAGGTTCAAGAATTAATATTTAACATTAAGGGTCATACGTTGTGTGTTTGATGTGTTTTTATTTGCATCCAACGTTGTTTGTGGTATTATCAGTATTATTAGTTCATTAAATTATTAGGTTAGTTTTTTATTTTTGGAGTATTAAGATGTCTTTTAAAAGATCAAGTCCCCGTGCGTTTACGCTTATCGAACTCTTGGTTGTTATTGCTATCATTGCGATTTTGATCGGGTTATTGTTGCCTGCGGTTCAAAAAGTGCGTGAAGCTGCTTCCAGAATGAAATGTTCCAATAATTTAAAACAGATTGTACTTGCAACCCATAACTACCTAGCGACTTTCAATACTTTTCCTTATGCGGGCAAGGGGTATAGTTGGTGTAGTACCCCTGTGACGGGCGATTCAAAAATTTATAATGCCAACGGTTTATTGCTCCTGCTTCCTTACTTGGAATTATCAAATCTTTATCAACAGTTTAACTTGAGTGAGGCTTTTGCTAGTGTTTCTTCCACGATTGCAAACAATCCTGGGAATACAGCAGGGGTTTTGGTTGGTAATCCGCAGACCAATGGCAACGCTGCTCTTGCTTCAACGGTTATTCCAGCTTTTAATTGCCCGAGTGATTTTTCTGCTGCCCCCACGGATCGGCTTACTGGGGGATACTATGGCCCAGGGGGGAACTTCAAGGGCGCTGCTACCAATTATGATTTTATCACCAGCGATAGTGATTACGCCATTTGCAACAATTGGAAAACCAGTGGTGCATTAAAAAGAATTTATGGTGAAAACAGCAACACCAGGCCTACTGATGTTACCGATGGTTTGAGCAACACTTTTGTTTTGGGTGAAACCACCAAATATCATGTTAATGGTGCGGCTTTTGCTTGGTCGTATCGCACTCATGTAATGGTTGGTGTAGATCCAGGAACTTCGAATCCGGGTATTAATCTTTGGCATTTGCCCAGCGTGGATCCCACTTGGCAAAATCCGCCATATACTCCGGTCGCAGGACGGATTCGAACTTGGTGGGCAGCAGCAGGTAGTTTGCATTCAGGCGGTAGCCATTTTGCCTTTGGTGATGGTTCAGTTCGCTTTCTTAACGAAAATACCAGCGCTGTTACCCTTGAACAACTTTCCACACTTGCGGGTGGTGAAGTGGTCAGTGTTCCCTAATGAGTAATTGTCTGATGCGAATTCAATTGCTGATAGCTCCTTTTTTGTTGATTGCTTTTGGATGTGCAGACAAAGGGCCACCTTTGGTTAAAGTTGAAGGTACCGTTAACCTTGATGGTGTTCCCTTGCCTTTCAAAAACATCATGTTTCATCCGGAGGGTAAAACTCCCGGAGCAGGGGCTGGTGGTAATACCGATGCCAACGGGTATTTCAATGTAATTGCAGTTCGCCCGGGGGCTACACGCGATACCCTCGGTGTTCCACCAGGATCTTATCGGGTCGTTCTCAACGAACCACTTATTCCAGTAGATATTCCTGCTGCGCCTGAGGGAAACGAACCCGCTCCAGCGATAGGGGTTCCCATTTCTAAGCCGGCCAAGAAAGGCTTTCGCATTCCGCCTGTTTATAGTGATCCGGAAAAAACACCTCTCAAAGCCGAGGTCAAACCCACTGGGGGATCCTTTAACTTCGGATTAAAATCAAAGCCTGACTAACTCTTCTTCCTTTCCCATTACCCACGCATAATCGTTGAAATCGTTAAAATTTATCCCGCCTCTTTTAGCTATGCTGCTTGACAATAGTGGATATTTGCTTTGAATTAAGCGATAATCGCTCCATAGATTTGTCGTTTTCTCAACCTAGGGTGAAGCAATGTTTTCAATTCGCATTCTTGGAATTCTTCTGGTGCTTGCTGCTGCGGGTGTTTCTTATGCTGAGGAAGCAAGGTTATTACGTTTTCCGGCAATCCATGGAGACCAGGTTGTTTTCACCTTTGCTGGTGACTTATACACAGTTAATTCCAAGGGGGGTGTTGCACGCAGGCTTACCTCCCATTCCGGTTTCGAGATGTTTCCGAAATTCTCACCCGATGGCAAATCGATTGCATTCACTGGCCAATACGATGGCAATACTGAAATTTACAAAATCCCCTCTACAGGCGGGGAACCCAAGCGACTCACCTGGACTTCTACCCTAGGCAGGGATGAGGTTTCAGATCGCATGGGGCCAAACAACATCACCCTCGGTTGGACTCCCGATGGCAAGGATGTTCTCTTTCGTTCGCGCATGACCACCTTCAATGATTTTCTAGGCCAGCTTTATACTGTGAATGCCAATGGGGGATTGCATGAGGAACTGCCTCTTCCCCGCGGAGGTTTTGCTTCCTATTCTCCAGATGGTTCCAAGATTGTTTACAACCGGATCTTCCGAGAGTTCCGTACTTGGAAGCGATATCGGGGCGGTATGTGTGATGATATCTGGACCTATGATTTCAAAACCAAGAAGACCGAACAACTTGTGGACACTCTTGATCAGGAAATCGAACCCATGTGGTTTAAGGACCGCATTTATTTTCTCTCCGATCGTGAGCCATCAAAACGCATGAATCTTTATGTGCTTAATCTTGCAACCAAAGCCGTCAAACAAGTCACAACCTTTGCTGATTTCGATGTCAAATTCCCATCGCTTGGGGACAAGGCGATTGCATTCGAGCAAGCTGGGTATATATGGAAACTTGATCTCGAAACCGACAAGGTCGAAAAGATTCGCATCGAACTCAACGAGGATTTTGCTACCTCCCGCACCGCATTATTATCTGTCGCAGACAAAGTTGCTTCAGGTACGCCTTCCCCCGATGGAAAGCGCGTTTGCCTAAGCGCAAGAGGGGAACTTTTTACCATTCCTGCAGGGCCTGGCATCACACGCAATTTTACCAACACGCCTGGAGCACATGACCGTGATCCACATTGGTCACCTGATGGTAAAAATATCGCATTCATTTCTGATATCTCGGGAGAAGACGAAATCATGCTGGTTTCTTCCGATGCCAAATCCGCTCCCACCGCCCTCACCACCAAGGGTGATGTCTACAAGTATTCCCTCTCCTGGTCGCCCGATTCTAAAAAAATTCTTTGGACCGACCGCAAGTTCAGAGTTCGCTACCTTGATGTTGCAACCAAACAAATTATTGAAGTGGCTCAATCCAAGCATTGGGAAATCAACGATGCGGTTTGGTCCCCAGATAGCAAATGGGTATCTTGGTCGGAAACCAGCGATACTGGCATGGACAAGATCCGCATCTATAATCTTGAAACGAAAGTTGCTACCGATGTCACCGATGGTTGGCATGAATCCAACTCACCAGCTTTCTCAGGCGATGGGAAATTTCTTTTTTATGTCTCCAATCGTGATTTAAACCCTATTTACAGTTCCACCGAGTGGAACCATGCCTACCGTGATATGGCACGCATTTATGCAGTTGCCCTTGCGAAGGATACACCCTCGCCCTTTAAACCAAAGACCGATGAACCCGAAAACAAGCCCGTTGCTGATGCTAAAGAAAAGGATTCCAAAATCGATCTCACTGGCTTTTCGGATCGCACATTCCAGATTCCAACGCCAGCAGGCAATTATCGCAACCTTCAATCCGTGGGTTCCGCTGTCTGGTATATTCGTTCTTCCAGCAAGGATCCACGATCCACCTTTGCAACCTATGATCTTGCCACCCGCGCAGAAACCAACCTGGGCTCTGTTGGTTCCTTTGATATCACTGCTGATGGCAAAAAAACTCTCGTCTCTGTTGATGGAAAATTTGCAGTCATCGATCTTCCTAAGGGCCCCGTTACTCCATCTTCTTTCCTTGATCTATCAGGCATGGAAGTGCAACTCGATCGCAAGGCTGAATGGAAACAAATTTACCACGAATGCTGGCGTCAGATGCGCGACTTCTTCTACGATCCCAATCTTCATGGCGTTGATTGGGTCGCACTTCGCAATCGCTATGAAACACTACTCCCCCATGTAAGGCATCGTGCTGATCTTTCCTATGTGATTGGTGAACTCATTGGCGAATTGAACGCAGGCCATGCTTATGTGGGTGGTGGCGATCTACCTGCTGTGCGCAAGATTCCGCTGGGCCAGCTTGGCGCAAAGCTTGAAAAGCACGCACCATCAGGGTATGTAAAAATCACCCGCATACTTGAAGGTTCAACATGGGAACCAGGCTTGACTTCTCCCAAGCACTTGTTAATAAAGTTGGTAAGCCTGTTGTGATTAAAATCAACTCCAAGCCCGAATCCAATGGTGCAAGGGAAGTCGTTATAGTTCCGATCGATAATGAAGGGCCTCTCTATTATCGTGACTGGGTCGAAAAAAATCGCAAGCGTGTTGACGAAGCAACCAAGGGCAAAGTTGGTTACATTCATGTGCCCGATATGCTACAAACCGGCCTTAACGAATTTGCAAGGCAGTTCTATCCGCAATTAAAAAAGAGCGCCTTGATTATTGATATGCGTGGCAACGGAGGTGGTAATGTTTCACCCATGCTTATCGAAAGGCTTCGCAGAGAAATCGCAATGGTCGGAATCGCCCGTGGCACGCCGCCATCTGTTGATCCACGCGGTATGATGCATGGCCCCATGGTCTGCCTCATGAATGAATTCTCAGCTTCGGATGGCGATTTATTCCCTTACCGTTTCCGTCAGCACAAGCTTGGAAAGCTGATTGGTAAACGAAGCTGGGGTGGGGTGATAGGGATTCGTGGCACACTTCCACTTTTGGATGGTGGTACTTTGAACAAACCTGAATTTAGCCGTTATGATATTGAAGGCAAGGAATGGATCATTGAAGGAAAGGGGCAAAACCTTTGGATTTGTTTTGGCTTGTTGCAAGCGAGATCGACGAAAGGCGTTGTCGCCATCCATGACTGCGACATCCTTA
>RFZJ01000054.1 GCA_009920765.1 Planctomycetota bacterium
GCCTTGGATATCGCCATGATGATCCCACCCATCCATGGTTACCTGAACAAAGCGCACACCTGATTCGCTTAGCTTTCTAGCCAGCAGACATGCCCGACCATGCTTATCAGAGTCCTTGCCACCAATCCCGTAAAGATCCAGCGTGGACTTGGTTTCTTTTGATAGATCCACCAATTGCGGAGTGGTGGTTTGCATTCGGAAGGCTAGCTCCATGTTCTGAATCATCCCCTCCATGTTGGCATCGCCATGAAGATCATCAATTAAACGACGGTTCAGCTTTTTGGTCAGGTCGATTCGCTGGCGTTGAACCATCTCGGTTCCAGAGGCATTGCGCAGATTTTCTATAGGCAGGGTTTTATCATTAAGAGGAACCGTAAGTGGCGTTCCCTGATGCGAGGCAGGAAGAAAGCCTGAACCATAGGTTCTTAACCCGGGTGCATGAATACTTACAAAGCTAGGCAGATTCTGGTTTTCGGTTCCCAACCCATAACTGATCCAAGAACCCATGGAAGGGCGAACTTCCGTGAACATGCCAGTATGAAACTGATTAGTAGCGCTTGCATGCTGGGGGTTATCAGTATTCATTCCCCGTAATAGGCAGATTTCATCTGCAACGCTGGCTAACTGTGGCATCAAATCAGAAATCATTACACCTGAATTGCCTCTTGGTTTGACGGGCACAGCGTTTCCTAGTGCCAGAAACTTTTCAGTCCCGACTTGTGTCACTTCTTTTCGAAGGGGTGAATCAATCTTTTGACCATGCTTCTTGCGAATGTATTCCTTGGGGTCGAATAAATCATGCTGCGAGGGGCCACCCGCCATGAACAAAAAGATCACCCTTCTGGCTTTGGCAGCCATGAGGGGAAGTTGCGCTTCGGGTGCTTGATTGATTGCTTGTGCAATGTCTGCAAGTGCCAGTGAACCAAAACCACAGGCAAGGTTTTGCAGCATCTGACGGCGATTGAAGAAAGGCTTTTGCAACATGGTCATAATTCCTTTTTAAAATCGAAAAATAAATTCATTTGAAGCGATCAACGAATGGCAAAGCTCCTGCCAAAGGGCAAGTTCAGGTTCTTTGTCTTTTGCATTCAGAGGGGAATTAATCCCCCCAAGAAATTCGTTCGCTTCAAGATATTCCGAATTTGTGATAGGTCGGTTGAAGACTACCAGCCAAAGATAATTCAGGCGAGCCTCGCTATCAGGAGACTCGGCGAGTACCCGGGCAGCAAGCACCCTGGAGCGCTTTCGAAAAAGTTCATTGTTCATCACGAAGAGAGATTGCGTTGGCACAACTGTCTGACTGCGCTGACCTGCAATTTGTGCGGGGTTTACGAAGTCAAAAAAGGCACGGATACGATCATGAGTTCCAAAGTTCGTACGCATGACCGGCAGGTAGATAGTCCTTTGGAATTCTTCGGAAGAGCGGGGTTTCCGATGGGTATAGTTGGGAGGGTTTACTCCCTTCAATGAAAGTGATCCACAATTTTCCGGCTCTTCCAGCACAAGCGCAGGCCCGCCCTCACTTTGAACTAATTCCCCACTTATATGGAGAAGGCCATCCCTTATGGCTTCCGCATCAAGGCGCTGCCGGTTCATTCTCCAGATCAGTTTGTTTTCAGGATCAATCTTCATTGCATCCTGATTATTGGAACTTTCCATTCGATATGCATGACTAAGAACCAAGTCACGAATCAACCGCTTCTGGGACCAACCTTGATTCATGAAACGGCTCGCAAGGTGATCAAGCAGTTCTGGATGCGATGGTGATTCACCGCGGGTGCCAAAGTAATCAACACTGCGAACTATCCCTTCACCAAAAAGCTTCTGCCAGATTCGATTAACTGCAACCCTGGCGGTTAGCGGATTGCCTGCATCGGCCAGCCAATCAGCAAGCTGTAGCCTGCCACTTTGCCCGTTGGGGATTGTGGGAAATTTATCTCGTGAAACAACACGGATGGCACCTCGAGGCATTACGGCTCCCGGTGCGTAGGGATTCCCCCGGATATAAACAGGCATATCTGAAACATGATCGCCATCCCTCATTGCAAAGGCCTTGGGAGCCTTGGAACGGAAGAACTCCGCATGGTTTATAGTGACTCCAATTTTTCGGATGCTTTCATTCAACTCATCCCGTTTTTTGACTAGCGCTTCTCTTTTAGCAGCAGATGGCGCATCCGCTTTTTTATCAGGCGAAGCCGCTTTATCTAATTGCGCAAGCTCTTCGGTCACGGTCTTCCGCTGCATTTCAAGGTTTGATTTCTCCGCCTTCCACGCGTTGATATTTTCATCTGTTTTCGACTCCAGCTTTTGACGCACTTTCAGTTGCTCAGGGGTTTCAGGAAGATCGGTTGTGTTGAGACTGCTCCAAACACCAAATGCAGTCTTATGTGTTGATGGCGAACTACGAAGCATTCCTGCGATTCCGTAGTAATCCTGCAAACCTATTGGATCAAACTTATGATCATGGCAGCGAACGCAACCAAGTGTCATCCCCAAAAATGTTGTTCCAATCTTGCTGACCTGGGTGTCTAAATAGTCAGCTTCAAGCTTTGCCTTGTCTGGTTCGACAATTTCAACATCCCCAACCATCAAGAATCCGGTTGCGGTAATGTTTTCCGCCCGTTCCTCAGGCTTGATTGCAGGAATCAAATCACCTGCAATCTGTTCTTTAACAAACCGATCAAATGGCTTGTCCTTATTATAAGCTGCAATCAAATAATCACGATAACGCCATGAATGCTCTGCATAAACATTGTTCGATGTTCCCATCATGTCTGCGTAGCCGGTAAGATCCAGCCAATGTCTGGCCCATCGCTCACCATAGGCATGTGAACCCAATAACCGATCCACAACCTTTTCCCAAGCCTGGGGTGAGTGGTCTTTCATAAACGCTTTAATTTCTGATGGGGTTGGGGGTAAACCAGTCAGATCAAAACTGACCCGCCTTAACCATGTATGGCGATCGGCATCCTTCGATGGCTGAAGCCCTATGTTCTCCAGCCTTGCAAGTAAAAAACGATCGACTGGGTCTATAGGCCATGCAGCATTTTTAACCAATGGCGGATTGGGATCAATTATCGGCTTAAAAGCCCAATGCTTTCGACCTGCCTCAATATCAATCGTTCTTGCCACTGGAATTTCAATCAACTTCCGAGGATCAGGCGCGCCCATTTTTATCCATGTTTCAAAATCCCTAATAACTGAATCAGAAAGCTTTCCCTTGGGGGGCATTTCCAAACCATCATATTTCAATGCCTTGATTAAAAGGCTTTTTGCAGTGTCACCAGGAACAATTGCTGGTCCACTATCACCACCCTTTATAAGCCCCTGCCTATTATCTAACTTCAATCCCCCCTTGAAGATTTTTGCATCCGCAGAGTGGCATTTGTAACAATGGTCCACTAGGACAGGACGAATCTTTGTTTCAAAGAATACCATTTGTTCTTTGCCCGCAATCGGTGTATCCCCTGCAACACCATAAGGGTTCGCAAACATTAACAAAATGGCAAGACTAACGGTTTGTTTCATTTAATCACCTAAGCCTTCAATCGTTTGAGAACCGCTATCATATGCTGGCGCATGGCTTGCTCAGCAGATTCAGGATCATGCTGGGCAATCGCCTTCAATATGGCTCTATGCAACTTGCGCCCGACTTGGTTCTGGGGTTGGGAAGGGGTAGTGCGAACCATCTGGGTTAGAACAAATTCGTAAATAACTTCCATCAAATTTTTCATTAGAAGGTTGCCTGCAATATCAATAATTTTTCGATGAAACTGAAAATCAATTTCAAGAGCATCTGGGTAGGGCAATTCATCATCTTCGAGTTTTTTAAGCAACCCAGAAAGTTCAGCAATATCTTCGATGGTTGCGGATTCGGCAGCCTGCCTAGCAGCTTGCACTTCAATTGCAGAGCGAAGCTCCGCATAGGTGATTAATTCTTGGGGAGTTATTGCGACAGCAGATTGCAATAATCGAACACAGTTTGCCAAGCTGTTGGCATTTCCCACAAAGGTTCCCTTGCCACGTTTAATATCTACAAGCCCCATACTTTGTAACCGTGCCAAGGCCTCACGCAAAACAGGGCGGCTTACCTTCAACTGTTCGACAAGTTCATGCTCCCCTGGCAATTTATGTCCAGCCAACAATTTTCGATCCCTTATCACACGGGTAATGCGCTCGACGACTAAGTCGGCAGTGGAATGTCGATCTATAGCTTTGATTTGCATTCAAGTTACCCGCAAGGTAATGGTGTAAACATGTCTTACATGTTATCTTGGGTAAACATATAGATCAATAAGAAGATAGAATTGTGAATCAAAACCAGCACAAACGCCCCTGTGATCATTGCTTTATGTAAGCTCAAGGCGCAAATATGCTGCGAAGTTACCCAAGGAATACAGCATGGCAGAAGGCAGGGATTAAAACAAAGGAGAGGCATGGACTCTTTTTTTGCCATGGTATTTCACTAAATAATCTGGGATATAATAAAGGCATGGAGACATCAAAAAACAATTCTATTTCCAACTCCCGCTATTGGTACATCGCAAGCCTTTTGCTTTTGATACTTCTTGGACTGTACTTTTGTTATCTTTCTGCCAAGTGGTACTGGCAACGCTCGGCATTAAACGAGATTTCAACCATTCAGGAATCATTGCAGTCAGAAAAAGCAAAGGATTGGCCTAAGGAGAAAAGAACGATTGCTCAAGAGCGAATCCAATACCTTGAAAAAGGTCTTGACAAGGAATCTAAAAAAGAACTTACAGATCGTAATACGAGGGCTGGCCTTAAAAAGGTGGAGTTGGAGTTCGATCGAATTCTACATTTAGATCAAAAAGAAAAGATCATCGAGCTGGATATTTGGATCGATCGAGAAGAAAAATCAAGACAAGATCGAGAAAATCAACAAGCCCTATTACGCAGGCAGGGTAAAGCAATCTCATCAAAAAAGGAGGGTGGTTTTCTTAATAATCAAGATCTATCCAACTTGCTGGATGTCACGACTCCCGAACTTCGGGCAAAGTTTCATCAACTGGTCAAGGAAATAAACCAAAGGCGCCAGGGTAGAAACCTTCCACCCTGGAATCCTTTTGGTTCAGAATGAAACTCTATTCCTTGCCAGCAAATCGGTGCCCAGCGATTGGCAGTTCCACTTTATATAGCCCTGTACGAGCAGTGACATAAAAAGTTTTCATATCTTTACCAGCAAAGCAGCAGTTGGCGGGTTGCTCTGGAAAAGCAATGGTACCCAAATGCTTCCCTGTGCTTGAAAAAATCTGGATACCAAGCCCTGAAGTGATGTAAAGATTACCCTTGATATCAACGCTTAAGCCATCCCCACCGGTGTTGGTTTTTCCCTCAGGTTGCTTGAGTGAACAAAAGACTTTTCCTTTGCCAATCTTACCGTGCGTTTCTATGGGATATGCCATCATGTCTGCTTGGCCGGTAGGAATGACATAGAGAGTTTTCTCATCGGGGGAAAGAATCACGCCATTTGGATTGGGAAGATCATCAATCAATCTGGAAACTTTGCCTTCAGGTGAAAGATAATATACACCGGTCTTGCCTTGGGGCAGGGGCATGGGCGCACGAAAAGCGGGATCAGTGAAATAGATGCCCCCATTGTTGGCAACCACCACATCATTTGGAGCGTTGAACCGATTGCCCATGTTTTTATCAACAAGAACCGTACGGGTCTTTCCATCGGCCGAATGAGCTACAATTTGTCCATCCATTTCACATGCAACCAATCTTCCCTTGGCGTCGAACATCAACCCATTCGCATGATTCGATTTTTCAATGAAAACAGAGACTTTCCCATCCTCAACCTTGTAGATTTTTTCATTGGGGATGTCAGAGAAGTAGAGATTACCGGATTTGTCACCCGCAGGTCCTTCGGTGAATCCAAAACCCCCTTGTACTTTCTCGATTTTTCCGATGGCACCAATTCCTTCGATGGTGTCTGCGCCCAACGATAACAAGGCACATGTCATAATACTGTAAAGCATGATCATCTCCATTAAGGTAAAAAAGGTAAGCACCTATCGTAGGTCAGGTTTACCCAAGATTCAATGGTTTGGGATGTGCTTTTTCAAGAATATGAGGGGAATAGGGCTGAAATCTGAAAGAATTAGGACAAAGATTTCATCCTTGCGAGTAAAATGTAGAAAACCAATGATAGAATGATAATAGAGGAAAAGTCTCTGCCAATACCCGCATGAACTTAACGGCAGACGAAGATTAATGGCCTATACAGATAAGATTTTGGACGGCTGGAATTTTCAGTCACAGGGGGGAGTGCCATGCGCAAACCAAAACATCTTTCTAGAGAAGATCAAGAAAAGCTGGACAACCTTACTCGAAACCTCGAAAAGGAACTCGAGCATTTCATTGGTTATCCCTGTAACACCCTGTTTGATTACTCCGCTTTGTATCACTTTTTGAAACTGCCCTTGAATAACATTGGTGACCCCTTTGTTCCAACCAATTATCACATCAACACTCATGAATTTGAGCGTGAAGTAATCGAAATTTTCAAGAAACTAACCAACGCCCCGAAAAAATCGACATGGGGTTATGTGACCAATGGTGGAACTGAAGGCAACCTATATGGTATTTTTCTTGCCCGCGAAATGTTTCCCGATTGCATGGTTTACTACTCTGAAGATTCGCATTATTCAGTAAATAAGATCCTGCGCTGCCTGCATGTTCGTAACATCATGATCAGAAGTAATCCAGATGGGACCATGAACTTGGATGACCTTCGCGAGACCATTAAAATCCATCGTGATGTTCCGCCAGTTATTTTTGCCAACATTGGGTCCACCATGAAAGGCGCATGCGATGATCTTCTGGGTATCCAGAAGATCATCAAGGATCTTGCAATCAAGTGCCATTACATTCATGCAGATGCAGCCCTTAGTGGCATGATTCTTCCTTTTGTTGAAAAACCACCTTCTTGGGATTTTGATGCTGGCATTGACAGCATCTCCATCAGTGGGCACAAAATGGTCGGATCACCATTGCCCTGTGGCGTAGTTTTAGCCAAGAAGGAATATGTTGATCGCATTGCGTGTGGCGTGGAATATGTCGGCACCCTTGATACCACCATCATGGGTTCACGAAATGGGATCACACCTTTGTTTTTGTGGTACGCATTCCGCACCATAGGAATCGAGGGCTTCCATGGAATCATCAAATCATGCATGGATGTTGCAACCTATGCGGAAATAAAACTCAATGCGTTAAATCGCCATGCGTGGAAACATACAAATTCTCTCACCGTGGTTTTTGACAGGCCATCCCCCACGCTTGTTTCCAAATGGCAGTTGGCTTCAAAGGGCAGTATAAGCCATTTGATTACCATGCCTCATGTTACTTGTGAAAACATAGATGAGCTTGCTGAGGACCTTGCCGGTGAAAAGCAGGATACCCGAAAAAACCGCAACTATCCTTCAACGGTTCGGAGAAGCTTATGAAGCAGATCACCATCATTCATCAAGACAGGCCCGGATTGCTTTCAGACATTTCAGAATTATTGGGAGCAGCGGGGGTTAACATAGAAAGCATTGAAGCCGAGAGCGTCGATGCCACTGCAATCATAACATTGATCGTTGATAAGTACGATGATGCACTGAGAGCATTGACAGTTAGCCCGTTCAACGCAATCAGCGAGGACGCCTTGGTTGTTCGGGTTCCAGACAAGCCAGGAGAATTGGCACTGCTGATGAAACGCTTCAAAGATGCCAACATCAACTTACGAAGCCTGGTGATTTTAAAGCATGACGCAGGGCACGCCTTCGTGGCCCTATCAACCAATAACACTTTGGAATCGCAAAACTTGGTACGGGATATTCTAGTTGGCTAACCAGGCATCAGGCGCTCATCTTTTTTATGGAGCGGATGTTGATCCTTGGAGCAATCCACAAAACAAGCCACCCATTCCGCCAATCTTTTCCCCAACCTTCTGCAAGCCTCCTGCGTTTCTTCGCAGCGGGGATCGCGTACCGAAACTGCACCATAATGCAGGGTCATTAATTTACTTACATAATCTGTAACCCCAAACACCAAGAATCCAAAGTTCATCAAGAGCATAAGAATGGATTGACATGCAATTTCGCTGCCACCCGCCGAACCCCCCGAGGATGAAAACGCACAGGCTATTTTACCATCAACTTTCATCCATTGACCTGCCATGGTTTCATCCCAGAACCGTTTCATCTTCCAAGATAATAAACCCATATTGGTGGGGCTTCCCACAGCAATGCCATCGCACCAAATCACATCATCTGCTTTGGCATCATCAATTTTGACCAGCCTAATTTCCATGTTGGGAATAGAGCGCACCCCCTCGGCTACCAATTCTGCCATCTTGGCTGTGTTACCACTCATGGAATCATAAAGCACAAGTATTTTTCCCATCGATTCCCCCCTTTTTAATTGAATCAAAATATTACCTAATGACTTAGTGTAGCAGAAATACCAACGCAGGTTGTTTCCTTTACTTGAACTTAATTCCTTGTTGATTCTCTAAAAAATAAGGTTAATCTAAATTAACTTTTTAAGGAGAATGGCATGCAAAAGAATTTGTTGAGATTTGTTTTAGTTTTGTCTTTTGGTTCGTTGATTGTTGCGAGTGCAACGGCACAGGGGCCTTATGATTGGGGCCAATGGCGTGGCCCTCAACGCGATGGCATTTGCAAGGAAACCGGACTTTTACAAACCTGGCCCAAAGAAGGCCCGCGTCTCGTTTGGAAAGTTGCCGGCATCGGGGGTGGATACAGCACTCCTTCCATCGCCAACGGAAAAATCTTTGGCATGAGTTACCAAGCCGATAACGAAACCGTTTGGGCGCTTGATGAAAAGAATGGCACTAAAATTTGGGATACCAAAATCGCCTCCAAAGGCAAGGTTGGATACAACGAAGGTTCCCGCTGTACCCCCACCGTTGATGGGAAAAATCTTTATGTCGTCGGCGTCTCTGGAGATGTTGTCTGCCTTGAATCTACAGGTGGGAAAATCATCTGGCAGAAAAACTTTGCCAAGGATTTCAAAGGTAAGATGATGTCTGGTTGGGGTTTCTCGGAATCTCCACTTGTTGATGGCGACATGGTTATTGTAACCCCGGGGGCTGATGATGCAGCACTTGTCGCACTTGATAAAAATACGGGCAAAACCATATGGGCTTCCAAAATTGATGCAGGCGGCGGCGCAGGTTATGCCTCAGTTGTCATTTCTGAAGCGGGTGGCATCAAACAATATATAACCTGGCTTGGCAAATGCATCGTTGGCGTTAATGCAAAGGATGGCAAACTCCTTTGGCGCTATGGGGCCAATGCAAATTCTACTGCCAATATTCCCACCGCCATTGTCAAAGGTGATCTTGTCTTTTGTTCCACCGGCTATGGCAAGGGCACTTCCCTCATTCGTTTGATTCCTGATGATAAGAATGGCATTGAAGCAAAAGAGGTTTATTACCTTAAGGAGCAAAGCAAGGATATTCAAAACCATCATGGGGGCATGGTTCTTCTTGGTGACCATGTTTATTTTGGCACAGGCCATAATAATGGCATCCCCTGCTGTCTGGAATTGGCTACAGGAAAGGTTGTCTGGAAAGAAGAAAAAGAACGGAAGGGTTCTGGCTCTGCTGGCGTTCTTTATGCTGATGGAAAACTTTATTTCCGTAATCAGGATGGCACCATGAATCTCCTGGAAGCCACTACCAAAGGTTACAATTTGCTTGGTTCCTTCAAGCTTGCAGAACCCAGTGGAAAACCAAGCTGGCCTCATCCAGTAATTGCAAACGGTCGCCTTATCATTCGCGATCAGGATAAAATCTTCAGCTATTCCGTCAAAGCTGCCCAGTAATAACTTTGCTTGATTTGAAGTCCATGGGCATTATGCCCATGGACTTTTTTATTTCTTACAAGAATCTTCCTTATGCCCAATTCAACCTATGATGTAATCGTAATTGGCCTTGGTGGCATGGGTAGCTCTGCTGCAATGCAACTTGCCCTTTCAGGCGTTAAAGTTCTTGGGCTTGAACAATTCAAACCTAACCATGATCTTGGAAGCTCGCATGGGAAAACCCGTGCAATCAGGCTTGCCTATTACGAAAACCCTAATTATGTCCCCCTTCTAAAACGCGCTTACCATCTCTGGCATGATCTCGAATGGAGGGCGGGAGAAACATTGCTTGAAGAATGCGGTTGCCTTAGTGTGGCTTACCCTAATCATGAAGTTATCCAAGGTATCATTGCAAGTTCAGCCCTTCATTCCCTGGAAGTCGATTTTTTATCCCATGAACAGCTTGCAGAAAAGTATGGTTTTCTTAATCTTCCTGAAAGCTATGTAGGGGCATTCGAAAAACTAGGTGGCTATCTTTGGGTAGATCGCTGTGTTCAAGCCTTTCAAAAAATTGCCGTCAATAACAAAGCTGATCTTCTTTTCGAAACGCCCGTCACTTCCATCAAAAAAACTGGTGATGATCTTGAAGTTGATACAACCAAGGGAAAATATCTGGCTCGAAAAGTGATTGTCACTGCCGGCCCCTGGGCATCCACATTTCTTGGTAATTCAGGCAAATGTTTAAGCCTTATGAGGCAGACAACCCATTGGTTCATGCCTGAAAAGCCAAAGGATTTTTTCAGGGATAAAGTGCCTGTCTTCATGGTTGCAGACCAGGAAGGTTTCTTTTATGGATTTCCCATGGTCGATCCGGAGGGAGTCAAGGTAGCCAGGCATTACGGCCAAATTGAGGTTCATCATCCTTCCGAAATTATTCGAGATCCACTTCCAGAAGATGAAGCTTCTCTCCGGGTATTTTTAAATCGCAGGATCCCAACTCTTGCAAAAGCCTATTCCACGCTTGCAAAAACATGCATCTACACACTCTCACCTGACAGACACTTCATGGTTGGACCACTTCCCGAAAACCCCAATATTATCGTTGGTGCCGGGTTTTCAGGACACGGATTCAAATTCGCTTCGATCGTGGGCGAAATACTTAGCCAACTTGCTTGCAACCAACCTGTTAACCTGAATATTGAATTTTTAAACTTGGGGCGTTTCCTCGATGACAACAGCAGGGAATAAAATTATCATAACATTGTTGTTTCATTTAACTTTTTGAAAGGGATGATCATGAAAAGTTGGAAAATTATGGCGTTTATATTGTGTGCAATTTTTAATACCAATGCCTCCACACTCCTGGCACAAGAGAAATCTGCTTTTTCTTCTGCAACCATTGACCTTGGGGTTGTGGTAACTGATATTGAAAAAGCTGCAAAGTTTTACACCGAGGCAATCGGGTTCAAGGAACTCAAGGGATTTGATGTTCCTGCTGATTTCGCAGGCAATGCTGGTTTAACTGCAAAAAAGGCGTTGGCCATTCGTGTATTTGTTCTGGGCGAAGGACCCAGCGCAACCAAGCTTAAGCTCATGCAGATTGATGGCGTCAAACCCAAAAAATCAGAGAATGAGTTTATTCATTCCCAAACTGGTTTTCGCTATCTGACCATCATGATCAATGATACTACTGCAGCCATGGAACAGCTTAAAAAAGCAGGGATCAAACCGATTGCTAAAACTCCCATCATGATTCCTGAATCAATTGCCAAGGATATCTATTTAACGATCATACAAGATCCCGATGGAAATTTGGTGGAATTGGTCGGCCCAAAAAAATAGTGCTTGATCAAAACAAAAAAGGACACATGAAACATATTCATGTGTCCTTTTTTATTGGATAAAAAGATTATAGGGCAAATTCTTTTAGCTCTTCCAAGCTTGCAAATTCCAATGTCGAAATGTGGGTTGCATTCAGATTTACCTTGGGTGCAAACCCTGCATCATAGGCTTCTTTCCATCGCGATGCGCAAAGGCACCAACAATCACCGGGTTTTAATCCAGGAAAAGCCCAATCAGGAACCGGGGTCGTAAGATCGTTGCCTCTTTCCTTGCTGAATTTTAAAAACTCCGCAGTAGCTTGAATACATACTGTGTGAATGCCAAAGTCGCCCGGCCCGGTATCGCATTTACCATTTCGATAAAATCCTGTCTTGGGAGACATGCAACAAACTTCCAGGTCTTTTCCCAGCACATTTTTTCCGCCTGACATATTTCTAACCCCCGTTGAAACCGTATATGCTAAAATTAAATCATATATAGCAAAAGATTAACCCTTACCAAACATAACATCTTTTGAACCTCCTTGGGAGAAATACTTGTGAGCTTAATACTAACTATTCTTCTTTTTTCTGCGTATTCTTGTGTAACTCTCGCAGATGAATCTTTCCCCAAGATAATTTCCCAGGCCACAGGCTTGAAGGGAAGCCCAAAACCCCAAGGGGTTATCCTCAAAACCGAGGCTGAACTTTCAAAGTATTTAGAACTTCCAGTGGCTGAAGCCAATACTAAAATCAAGCAACTATTTAAAATTAATGCGGTAAACTTTGAAAGTCAAATGATTCTGGTTATTCAAGGTGGCGAGTGCAGGTCAGGCGGGTTTAAGGTTGCATTCGAAAAATTTGATATCAAGGACGCCTCTCTTTTGGTAATTTGGAAGCTTGAATCCCCACCTGCAGATGCTTTTGTAACTCAGGCTTTGACTTATCCGTCTCTGTTACTTCTTGTGGATAAATACCAGGGCGAGATAGTTTTCAAACAAATCAGTGGTCAAAAAAAATAACCCCACCTGAATCAATTTTCAGATGGGGTTTAATGAAAATACAAAACAATTAAAGTATGTTTATTGCTTTTCTCTTGAAGAATCCCGCCTTTTAGGGCCACCGTTTTCTGGTTGAGGGGCCTCAGGGCCTGCACCTCGATTAAACATGGGCCCCATTTTCATGAATGATTGAAATTTTTCGTCCCCTAGTATTTCCCTCAAGTTTTTCACCATGTTTTGCTGAAGTTCACGAACTTCAGCCATGATCTTTTCACGATCGACATTACCTTCTCTTCCTTTCGCAATGATATCTTTAATTTTTTCTTGCTGTGTTGCCATGATGCTTTCAACCTTTGCCCGAACATCCTTGCTTAAATTTAACTGATTGAGCATACGCTCCCGGGCTTCAGGGCCAACACCTGGACCTTTGCGTTCACCTTCGGGCCTGCCTTTATCTCCATCTCGGGGCGGATTTACAGGGCCTGCTTTGCGTTCACCTTCGGGCCTGCCTTTATCTCCATCTCGGGGCGGATTTACAGGGCCTGCTCCTCTGATGGGTTTGGCTGTATTTTTTATGAAACTTTGGAATTTTTCATCCCCAATAGCATCGCGAATAGCTTTCATTGTGGATTGTTGAAGCTCGCGCATTTTTTCTTCCCGAGCCGCAATAATACTTTCCACCTTGGCACGTTCATCCTTGCTTAAATTCAATTCTTTAAAAAGACGCTCTTTAGCATCAGTTCCAACTTCGGGCCTTCCCCCTTCAGGCCGAGTCCCTCTTTCACCTTCACGAACAGGGTTGGCTGGGGAGGTATTTCTCCCACCATCTCGTCGATTTTTATCTGTAGACCTATCATTTTCTGATCGAGATGCTGGCGGTGTATTTTTTTCTTGTTCGCGTCTGGGTTCCTGTGCTACGAGAACCCCAAAAATAGAGCAAGCTGCCAACGGTAGAATCAACATGGATCCTTTACGGATTTTTGAGAATGATTTCATGGTTGTTCCTTTATATCAACACGGGAGAAAAAGTCTTGCCCAAGCAAGAATAAGCAGTAGGTTTTTATGGTAATCAATCTATAAAAATCAAACTACATTATTTTAGATTATCTGCTTAACAATAATGGGAAAATCATGCGTTAGTAAAAAACCCCGTCTGGAACAACATCCAGAAAGGGTTTACTAATAAAACAATCAAAAATCATCCTGCTACTTTTGGGAAGGCTTTTCGAATCCGCCCTTACGATCGCCTTCAGGTCTACCTTTAAAAGGGCCGCCTTTATCTCCTTCACGGGGAGGATTTGCAGGACCGCCCTTACGATCGCCTTCAGGTCTACCTTTAAAAGGGCCGCCTTTATCTCCTTCACGGGGAGGATTTGCAGGACCACCCTTACGATCGCCTTCAGGTCTACCTGCTTCGGGAGAACCTTTACGGTCGAAACCGCGCCAAGGGGATGAACCATAACCGCCTTTGTGGTTACCCTCAGGCCGACCAACTCCCGGACGATAGGCTTGAGGCCCTTCACGTGGCGGAACTCCAGGGCCAGCTCGCCTGTTCAAATCTTGGGGATTCATTTTTCCCCAGCCTCCCATGCCAGGCATCCCTTTAGGACCACCAAATGGCATACCACCTCTTTGCATCATCATCATGTTTTGTTGCATTGTAGACCGACTAATTTCCATCATGACATTTCTAGCTGCGACCGCAGTAGCAGCATCTTTACTTTCGGTCATCTCCTTAAGTGAAAACATTGCAGCAGGCCCAATACTTACCAACGCTTTTCTGGCACTGTTGCGAATATTATCGTTTCGATCAGTCATTTTTTCAGCGAGTATTTTAATCCATGCTTCGAGTTCTTTGTCAGGTTTTGGTGGCATCATGGGATTTCCCCAACCTTTGCCAGCCATTCCGGGCATTGGCGCTTTGCCCCAATTGCGAGGAGAATTATTCTTGGATCCCGGGGTATTAGGGCGTTCTTGCGAAGGCCGTGTTTCAGGGGAATTATTTTTATTTGGTTCCCGCTTTGGTTCTTGTGCATCAAGCACACCAAAAAGAGAAATAAATGTTAACGGAAGAGCTAAAACCAAACCCCACCGAATTTTTGTGAACAAACTCATGATCGTTCCTTTGACTTGGAAATACGGGAGAAAATTTCACAACCAGTCAGGCAGTAAGGTAATCAAAACCTTAAAACCAGTCCACATAGGGTTGAGTTTAACAAACCAAGGATTAAAAGATGATGAGTTATGAAAAATAATAAGGCGATTTTTCAATTATTTTCTGGGCAAGATAAGGACAAGGAGAAACCCTTTCCCCCAAACAGGCATATTTATCAAGAAGAGACGTGATTTTATTCCAACCTTGGATCTCAGCCCATTTGAATATTCCGCCCCATTCCTTGGGGAAACCCAAGGTAAGATTCAAGGCCAAATCAACAACATCGGGAGTGGGGACGACATTTTCCCCAAGAATCCTATTCGCCTCAACAAACAACACGACCAGAAGCCTTTCCAGAATTTCCTCGTCGGACAAATTCAAAGAACCTTTTTGTAATATTTTAAGCATTTCCAAAAACGCCGGGTCCTCGGATTTTTGTTCCATTTCAGAATATTTAAAATACCCCAGCCTGTTTTTTTGTCCCAACCGCCCCTTCTCCAGCATCCATTTGTTAATGGTAGCAGGAGGAAACCGGGACCCAAGGGCAGCATCAATGATCTGGTTCAGATAAACAAGATTATCTATACCTGTAATATCCGAAAATTCAAAAATACCTCTTGGAAAACCAAACCGGATCATGGCATCTTCTATTCGATAAGGATTCATCCCCTCGACAACCACCTCCTGGGATTCACGCAACAAAACCAACAGAAGGCGGTTCATGAGGTACCCGGGAGAATCGTTGACAACAACAGGCACCTTCAAAAGTTTGATGCACAGACCCATTAAAGTGGCAATGCACCCATCGCTTGTGGAGTCAGTCCGGATAATCTCAACCATGTTGGGATGAATCAATGGAGGGCAAAAATGGAGACCAGCAAAATTCGATGGATCCTTCAGGCATGACCCAAGCTTTTTCAACGAAATACTTGCGGTGTTTGAACAAATGATGGTTCCTTCAGGAGTCATGGCATCCAACTGATGCAATAATTCAATCTTGGAATCTTCATTTTCCATGATTGCCTCAAGAATCACCTTCCGATCTTTGACTGATTCAAGTACCGTTGAAGTGCTTAACCTGCCTAGAACCTGCAACAACTCCTCTATGCCCAGGGCAGAACTACGTAATCTGGAATGCAATTGCTTCATGATTGCAGTAGTTCCCAAACCCAAATTCAGGGGTGCAACATCCACTAAAAGTGAAGGAACGCCACGTTTCGCCATCAGCAAAGCGATGGAAGGCCCGATTGCCCCTGAACCAATAACCCCGACACTATTGAAAAAATTGGGTATTGCAGCTTCCCCAAATTGCTTTGAATTAATGATTCCGGCTCGGGTTTCCTCTAGGGTAAAACTATTTGTCACATAATTGGTTTTCCACGCATTTACGAAAGCCTCAACATTCGATGCCTTAGACTCGACAGTCGATTGACAGCAGGAGTTCATGACAAAATCGATGACTTTTTTTTCATAATCATTTTGAACAACCGTCTTGCTTAAAAACTTTGTCTTAACCAGCTTGAGCTGATCCTGCGAAATCGGGAATACAGAAGACTTGGCAATTCTCCGGCTTTTCCAAGCTTGGCTTGCAAACAACTTCTTCACTAGATTAGTTGCATTAGGAATCAAAGAGTCGGGATTAATTATTTCATCCAGAATGTTTTTTTTAATCATACATGATGCTGAATAAGAAGAGCCACTTGCAATCATTTCAAAAGCATTGTCAATACCACATATACGGGGCAAGCGTGTTGCAGTACCTAATACAGGGGGAATACCCATGTTGATTCCTGGAAGACTGAAATTGGTAATGCGATTATCGCACCCAATTCGATAATCAAAGGCAAGGATAAACTCAAAACCACTTCCAATGCATGGCCCATTGACTCCCGCCACTGTCGGAAAAGGCATTTCTTCGAGCAAATTCAAGCAGTCAATTGCAGTATTTAATAAATTGGTTTCGTATCCGGGATTATTATTTTTAGCCCGGAGTTGTGCCCAATGGTAATCACAAAAAAAACAATCATCTTTGGAACTGGTAAAAATAAGTCCTTTAAGATCAGCTCTTTTCTGCAATGAAACAAGCATCTTGAAAAGCTGGTTAAAAAAATCATCAGAGCAATGATTTTGCAAGGACTCTCCAAAATTCCATTGGAGCATTGCAATGTTGCCATCGCCTATTCCCAATTCCAAACCTGAGTCGGGTGAACTATTAAAATCAATCATCGATATACTTTCATAAGGATTATTTAAATTGCAGACTTTGGATGAACGCCTTTCTAAAAAAGAGCAAGACAAAAATCCTGCCTGCAACACCTGAAATAAAACATACCAGCACAATAATATTTAATCCGAAAAACAAATATGAACCGATTCCAACCAATAAAAACTGCTCAGGCCATGTCACGATCATTATTTTATGAAACTTACTCAAGGAACTTAGATAATAAACTGTTATTAACAACCCCATCCAGACTCCTGATAAAATAGGAGCAAACTGAAACCTTGAGCCTTGCCTTAAAATCAAGCTTAAATCAGCAGCTTTTTCGCCTGAAGGTAAAACCCTTATTCTTGGATTAAAAACCTTATCCACCAAATTAGAAATCTCCGTGAAGGGTTTTAATTCTGCATTAAGCTCAGCTTTTGTTGCAATAGCCTCGTAATTAAATTCGATTGCCAATTCCCTGTTTTTTTGCAAAAGCTCTTCTTCCCAAACCAGCGCTTCCAATTCATTTTCAGTTAATGAATGCAAGGCCTTTGCCCTGGCAATAATCTGAAAAAACAAATCTTGTATAGGTTGCAATGATGATAAATCCTGCGATTTTACAGCCGTTCCTTTTACAATGCCCCGAGATGCTTCAAGCAAACATCTGGCGTGACTTTCCATTGCTGCAAGTTCTTGCACATATAAGGCAGGGGACTCTGATTTCCATGATTGATAAGGTTGTGTCCCGACTATGATTGTTTTTTCAAACTGGGATTTGGTAGTCAATACAGGCGATTTATTTAAAAAATCAACCCACGGAACATCAGCATTCAAAACTTGAAAAGATATTTTTAATTTTTGAAACCCAGCCTTAGTTGATTTGAAAACATATTGTTGGCCTTCTTCAACATTTTCAGGATTAATAAGGACATCGTCCATATGGCAGGTGTTAAACTCCAATGGTGCCGGCATCTTTATCTTGATTACCCCCTTAACCGGTAAGTATAACCAAAATAAGGATGACCCCTTGATTGAACCTTTTTTTTGGACTTCTCCAAGCAGGATGTTATGGATCACCATCGGTGATTGATCCCGATTTAATTTTTGATTGTTCATTCGTACTTCAGAAGACCAGAACTTGGAATTAACCCTGTAGTAATCTGCAGGTTTATCTCCCAACCTTTTCTTAAGCATCGGGCTTTCCACCATGGCTGACAAATTTGCCACTTTCAACAATCCTTGTGGGTTATCCAGACTTAATGCTTCTTTAGGCAAACCAACCCATGAAGATATTGACTCAACCCCCGTCAAATTCCAAACCGGGATCTTTACCAATTCTGTGGCCAGCGATTTACTTAAGTCACATGAGATACTGAAATTAATCACGCCTTTTTTTATCGATTCCGGAATTACCAAAGACCACTTCCGGAGGTTTTCCTGGCTATTCAAAGGCTGTAATTTAATGGTGGGTGGCAGATCAAATTTTAAATCCAGATCATCCCATCCCCATAAAGAAAATTCATAATTCGGAGAATCATCTTTGGTTCTTTTTATTTCTACGTCAATTGTAGCCCTAGTCAGGGTTTCTTTATTTTCAAACCAAAGAAGAATATTGGCAATTCCAGAAGGTAAAAGAGGTTTTACTTCATATTGTGCCTGATAATTTTTCACTTCCGAGACGAGTGCCATAGGTTCAGATGAATTGCTAAATCCTTTGAGATTAAGGGGCCTCATGACAGTATTGTTATCGTGGGATAAAAAAATATTGCTGGTTAATTTAGTGGCCGATAGAAAAGTAGACCTGGGGATTTCAACAATCGCAGTCTCATTTACGGAAGTACTTGCGACCACAATCTCAGCAGTGAACGAAAATTCTTTAACAGGTTTTTCAAGCCAAATAATAATTTTTGATCCATTCTGAGACCAGGATTGGATTCCATCCCCCACCAGTTTTGTAACTGTATATTTTGCAATACCATCGACCTGCCATTCCACAAATAAAATGTCAGGAAGAGAACTTTTAAGGGATGCATTAATCGAAAACTGACTGGATTTGGTTTTAATATGACCTTTGATTGCTTGAACAGCATCGTATCTAAAATGCGTGGGAGAAATATCCAACGTAAGCACCGGGGGATTGTTGGTTTCCCTCCGGAAAGAATAAGCAAAAGCCAACGCTTCGGTTTCCGGCTTTTCAGTTTCGGGCCAGAACGGTGCAAAGTTTTTTGAATTAATACCGGTCAATCTTAAAGGGAGTATCTGCCTTGAAGTATTACAGTTGAACGATTTATAAGCAAGAAAACTGGACCCATCCTGGAAAACACCAATAGGAGTAGGAACTGGCAATTGCCATCGGGTAGTCATGCCATTGATGGGCATAAAAAATGCCCGGACTTGAATGTTACCGGAAATTCTTCTGGAAAAATTAAGCGTAAGTCTTTGGCCCTGGGGTATGGGCTTTAAATTCCAATTGGTCAAGGTAACAGGTGCAAACGCCTGACGAATGATGGGACTTCGATTGGAGGGTAGTAAATTTGGAGGCAAATCGATTTCAAAAAAATCTGTTCCAGCTTCTGGAATTTGCAAATTCCAAAAGGCCTCCAATTTGGCAGCATCAAGTGAAATATCCCAAAGATAAGCCTCTTGAACCAACGGTTTTGATTTTGGCGGCAGTGGCCCCTTACTCCACCGTAAATTCAATGAGCCTGGTATTTTTCCCAGATCTGCATTCAATCTGGTTCCGTTTCCCGAGCGAACAACCGAACTGGCACCCAAGCTTCCAGAAAGGGTGGGGAGTTCGGCATTTGCTGGAAAGTCACACTGAAAAAAATTGATGGGTGACAAAGGAAGCTTGAAAGTCGCAGTTCGTTCAGCGAGTTTTTCAGTCACTCCAACTTTAAATTCAGCTTTTAAAACGTAATCACCTTTGGCAGGTATCGCTAAAGTTATCATTCCGTTTTCCCTAGTAATCGGGAATGCAGGAAGATCATTTAAAAATACTTTATCGGAAAGCCAACCCCCTGAAACAGGAAGTTCCAAAATGGAAGAACCAGTACCATGAACATTCCAAATTGCCTTAAAAGTAATGCTGTTATCAAGAATGGTTCCCTCATATTGAGCTTTGGTTATGAAAGACTTGCCCTCTGTAATTTGAAGGTTTTTATTCTTAAATTGTTTGATCATTGCTTCAGGAACAAGATAGGTTGCTTCCTTTAAGGAGGAATCAGATTCTGCAAGAAAATAAACATCAAAAGGCTTGGGAGACTGGGCAATCGAGCTATTGTAAAGAAATAAAAATACAAGGAATAAAGAACCTGTTTTAAGCAAAGAGGGAATTTCTAGCTGGGAAAAAGATTGGTTGAAAGAGGTTGCAATAAAAACAGCATATTGCAAGAACTTTCTGGTACACCAAGTGATAAAAAACCACCAAACCAATGGGAGGAAGGGTGGCGGAAGCCAACTCAACGACAAACCCGCAAATAATACCAGCAGGGGCTCAATAACATTAATGAAAGGAATCTTTTTGTTCGCAATGAAGGCCAAAAGAATAAAAGCAAGGATTAATCCGGCAGCCTGGGCATGCTGGGAATCAACCAAAGTCAGCGATTCATTTTCCTGAAATAACTGTATACGGGTTTTTCTAGAATCATTTGAATTTGGATAAAGAGAGGTCAAAGCTTTTTCAAGATTGGAAAAATCCAGAAGCCATTTCCAGGCTGAAACATACCGCTTTGATTTATCCGTGCCTTGAGCAACGGATTCCTGCAAGACAAATGAAATGGAAAAAGCAGCAGCTTTGTTTTCAATTAAAAAAGCAGCCACGTTGCTGCTGGTTAAAAGAACAATATTGGATATTGGAATTAATTTAAGCCCGAGAATATCAAGATTTTCCGCGATTGTTTTTGATACATCCGGTAAATTACTCGCCATGTTGAGACTTGATATTTCGGCACAGCCATGATCAAGCACAAGCGAATAATTATTTTTAATCAAATACAATTGCAATGATTTCACAAGCTCATTGAATTTTCCGGAATCTGCTGAATTCAACACTGGTTTTTGTTGGACAATAGTATTAAGCAGATTATAAGCTTCTTCTGAATTATCATAATTCAATGGTTTGGAACTCAACAAGTAATTCAACGGAAACAAATAATCAAGCACACCTTTTGATTTCTCGTCACCAAGAGGATTCCGGGCCATTTGCCTGGTATTTATAGAAGAAATTGGATCCATACCAGGAGGTATCAACCAGTAAATGTTATTATCCAAAGGCACAGCGGGTAGAACCGGATAATTACAATCAATTGTTTTCCACAACCATCCATTGGGAGCATCTTCATGATAAATAATGATGAACTGGGTGGGAGTGGGGTTGGTAATGGAAGTTGCAAAGCAGGGAATACGGAGTTGGTTATCCTTGATAATAAAGTTAGATACGATTTTATTGTTGATTTTGATTTCTATAACATCTGTTTTCACTGGTAAAGTGATATCTAAAAAATCGTTATCCCATGCTTTGATGATTAATTTAAGCTGGTTTTGAATTCTTCCGTTTGCATGGAAGGATTTTTCAAGAATCACCTGTTCAATAATTCCATAGGGAATGATATCAGTTGACTGATAGGTTTTAACACCAAGCCAGGGGGACGATGATTCATAAACAAAAGTTTTCATTTTTTGTTTTGTAGACGGAAGAGATTTCAGGCCCTTGAAGCGAAAATCAACCGTTGTATTTTTTGGAGATTCAATGTTCAGAGTCGCATCAAACCGTTGGTCAGAGGGAAAACAAACCAATGGAATTTCAGCAGGTCCGGGTGATAGCGGGGAATTGAAAGTTGCCTTGAACTCAATGGATTCCTTGGCACTCAAAGGTTGAAAAAGATGAAAACGCCAACGCTCTGGCTGGGGAAGAATCGAAGAAAGATTGTAAAGGGAAATTCCCGGCTGGGGAATTAAGCCCGCGATGATTCTGGCGTACTCAAAAGCCGCAATCTTTTCCATCTTTTTAAAAGTGATATTGCGATTTGGTGAAATCCATTTCCAATTTTCAGGATTTGCGCCATTGGGAAGAAGCAGATCGAACTTATCAACCTGCCCATTTTCGGAACTTAATAACATATCTAATTTGCAATCAATTCGATCATTTTCAAATACCATGTCTAAATTCATTCGCAGGTGGGAAATGCCTGTAAGTGGAAGAAGCTCAATGCTACCCGTCGGAAAATTTTCAACAAATTTGAACAAATGGTTGCATGGTAGTTTAAAAAGTTGTCCTTCGCTTTGGGCATCGATTTCAACCAGATCAGATTTGAGCTTTGCCTGATACGATGAAGCATCGTATTGAATTGCAAAAAAGCCTTCGTTTAACATTGAATTAAGTGGAATTATTGCAGGAAAACCCCAGAGAATGTTTTTTTTGCTTTTGGTTTCTGGGGAAAGTCGAATGGCAAGGGTTGGGGGCCTTGATTTATTTTGATCCAAGCTTTTTGGGTTGCCTGGGACCAGGGGATTGTCCAATTCAATCCTTAATAATTGTTTCCCCTGATTTTGCAAAACCGACCAATCTTTTATATGAGTATCTGCATTAAGGGATAATTGTTCAACTTCCCACCCTGATGGGAGATGCACCAACAGGGAAGAAATTGAACCATTCAAAAGAAAATAAGAAATACTGGTTTGCAAAGATGCGCCTGAAAGGGTGGGTTGGAACAAAGATTCTTGTTGGGTACGAAACTGCGCACCACCAACGGACAACTTGATGGAAGGATAAATTTTATCTTTTTGAGAAGCCAACCCACCGCCAATAAATCTAAGCGCTGTATTTTGTAATTGTTTATTGCGGGTATCGGCAAGCAAAAAATCACCCATGACAAGATCTTCCAATCTGATATCCGCACCTGCAATGATGGTGATTTCTTCGCGAAAAGAGGGAAGGTCTTTAACCCGCATCCAAGGTGTTTTCCAAACTGACGTTTTTTTAACAACAGAAGGCCCAAGGGCTTTAATCAAGATTTTATCGGGTCGGCATAAATTGCTTTGAAGCATTAATTGCAACACAAGCAAATTATCCCTTGTAATTATTTTCCAGCTTTCAACCTGATCAGATAAAACCTCCAGAATTTTAAGGCCTTCTGCATATTCGAACTCAAGAAGTTTTGAACCATTGGTCAAGCCATCAAACGAAAACGAAAATTCAGAATTGGTGGCTTCAGGAGATATCTCATGGTTTGCCTGAAGTTTTTCAATCCGAAGGCCATCAAACCTGCCATGCATTGCGGGATCCTGCAGTAGTAAATCAATTTTTGTTTCGCCACTGGCAATAATTTTCAAAACTTTTTTGGTGCTATTGGACTCCGTGGGCAGGGCCTCAATAGAACCTTTGGAAGCGAGGATAAAATTCCAATTAAAGGGTATGGCAAGTTCAAAAGATTGCAGGGAAGCTTGCGGGATTCTAAGTGAAAGATGATGGCCATCAGGTAATTGTTCAGTTTTCAGGGACCATTCCAACTCGCAGGGAGACTGATTATTGGCTGGGATAAGAAGTGAAGTGGTACCGGGAATAAAGTCCCCCAAAAGGGCTTCTTTTCCTTTCCAAGAAGCTTTTTTTATTGCAATGTTGAGGGGTAAAATGGGGAAGTAACTTTGTTTTTTTGAACTAGAATTAAAAACCCAAATTGCCTTCCCGATGATTCCGTTATCTTTCCATTCCGCCTTATAACTGGCCTGGGTCAACAAGGGGGTGAAAGAGGAAGGCGTATTTGAATTTGCAGTTTTTGTTAGTTTTTCAAACTCTGAAGCGGGCATGGGAACAAAAGCTTCGCGGACGTTCTTTTCCAGAAATTTTGCATTCTTTCCGGGCGGAACCACCACAATCCGAAATTGCGGGCCCGTGGTTCGATCCAACGAATTATCCTGGCTTATACCAGGTAACACCATCACCAAATATAGAATGATGGCCAATGCACCAGTCATGCAGCGAGTGATTCTCCCAGCTTGCATGATATTACCTCTTTTAGTCTGGCAGGACATCTTGCACCAAAGTGGCATTACTTGCAGGCATGTTGGAAGTGCTTTTACCGGGCGTTGAAGGATCTGGACGCACCCAGTAGCCTGTAGCCTCATTATTATCTCTTGGCGCGGACTGTGGAGCGTTTCCGAATTGTGTTTTTTTATAATTCGGTTGTATCGTCGATAACGATCCTTTGGTTCTACTGAAAGAAGCAAGATTGGCTGATTGATAAGCCAAGAGCAATTTTCTCAATTGAATAAAGCCAACACCAATTATCAATGCATAAATAGCAGGCTGCATGCCAAGAAAAATCCTCGATGCAAGAATTGGGAAAATAGCGTAAAATGCAGACGCCATAACGACCATGAAAAATGCAACCCAAGGCGCATTTGAAATAATCCAAGTTTTTATTTTCGTAATGTAAAGGAACATCAATAGCACGGAAAAAACCATTAAAGAAAACAATAACTGCAGCAAAGTCTTGGAAAGGTGAAAAATTGTCAGGGAAGATTGTGGAGAATTGGAAATAAGCAATTCGGACAAGGACAGAACAGAATCTCCAGCATTTAAATCTCCTTGGGGCAAACCTTCGTATTCCCCTGTTGCAATAACAGTGTCAAGTGAAAGAAAAAGATTAGTCCAATGCCATTGTTTTGGTGTCTCGAAACTTGGTTCAGGCAAAAAAGAGATTCGCCCTGGGGAAAGTTTAACCCACCAATCAACAATATTCGCATGGTTGGCAGGCAAAGGAATGGCCAGGGTGTTATGGAAGGAGGATAAAATCCCCTGGGGCCTTGGGATGATGTATTCCCATTCCAGAACAAAAGGTTTATCTGCGCTATTTTTCGGCAGGGTTACACGGGTGAGGTTTTTTCCCTGGGTTACATATTGCCAGTTGCATATCAAATTATTGATTGTGAGTTTGGCATCTTGAAAATTAGCGGGCATGGAAAAATCAAGAATTTGGTCTGCCGAGTTTTTATAGTGATAACTAACCCGGTATACGATTTGATTTCGATCAAGCCTTGCACGGGCAAGGGTTTTTTCGATCACAGGACCCACCCCCAACCCGGAAGATAAATCAATCTCCACGGGACTGGAAGTTTTTTCTCCGCGAAAAGAAGCATTGGGCAGCCGGAAATTTTTTGCAACCGCTTCAAATGGGTGCTCTTTCCATTGGCTGTTTTTGGTGGTGATAACCACGCCCGGCTTCGCCCAAATCTGCAATACGCTTTCCTGCTTGGAATTAAGAAGCGATAAAAATGGAAGTTGCAAACTGGAAGCTTCCTGTGAAATCGAGTATTCGTAATCAAATTCCAAATCAGTTTCCTTATTGGCCCCCGTGAGTGCAATCGACAAGATTCCAGTTTTATCATCGAGGCCTTCAATTCGCCCGCCTTTTAAAAGATGCAGATTTTCAGCTATTTCCCTTGGAACATTAAGTTCCACCATCGTCGGTACCCTGCCTAAAAATCTCAGATGCATTTGCTGTTTGCAAAGGGCGATGGAACCATTGAGTTGAACATCCATCGTCTGCCTGACCTGGGTTTTGTCATCCGCAGGCTTAAGGATTGCGTCAATTTTCTGACTGAACTTTTCAGATTTCCAAACTTGCTTGTGGGTTTCATGGCTGACAAGCTCAAACGAAGTATTAAGTTTTTCATTCGTAAAAAAATGAAAATCATCAGGCGTGACCAAGCTGATCAGTCCACCTCTATCCCGAACTTGCATGGGTAAAGGAAGAGAGATTCGGGAAGTTTCCTCAGGCGTAAACGGTTCGTAAAAATCCAACGAAAACTGAAAAGGGTTGAGTAGTTCCTGCGAAAATGTAACCACCAACTTCCCTGCTTTTCCATCAAAAGCAACATCCCGGATGATACTGGATGGAATTGGACCCTTGTTTTCATCATAAACCATTCCCGTGGGAATGCGGATTTCAACTTTATCAGTTCCAGTTCGGACCGGCGTACAATCAAAATTTGTTGTGATATGCCAACACCATTGATTGTTTTCTTTCCTGGCCAGGCGAACCGTGTGAACTGTTTTTACCTCCAATACCCCCCTTATCAAATCCAATTGGAGATCAAGTAAAGAAAGCGAATTCGCCCCGGTAAGCGAACCAGGCTTTTCTTGCACAGGGTGATTCCAATAGCGAAATGAGGCAAAAATATTCGAATCCCTTTGTTTATCCTGGGCGCTCACTTCCTGACTGATGATCTCGCCTCTGGGCTGATTGCTAACTTTAAGATCATTACCCTGATTACTTAAAAGAATTATCCCCGTCTGCCTGATGGCCCCGGTAAGAAGATAGGGGCCGACAGGTAATTGCCCGCCATTGGCAGGAATAGCTGCCTGACTTTCCACAACAAGCCTAAGGGCTTCGCTGCTGTTATCCTTGAGCTTTATTTTTCTGTAACTTGCAAACTTCTGGTCATTTTTTTCAATGCCCAGGATGCGGGCTTCATCGGCAGGGCTAAATGGCCTTATTTCAGCCCCTACCGGAACAACCAAGTCAAGCACATCGAGCCTGCCCCCCAGAGCCCCGATTTTAATCTCCGCTCGGGCATTTAAAATTTTATCATCCATGCGCACCAGAATATTTGTTTCTGAAGTAAGCGCCTTGGGTTGCGAATCACGTTGGGAAGATTTCCAAACCGTTTGAATCATAGTCAAGGGCCCCAAGGTTGCACTCAAGCGATTACCCTTGAAAAATGTTAGCGCCTCTTGATTGGTCTTACTGTTGATTTTGGGGGTCAAAGTTCCGGGGGGCATGTCAAGTTCAAGCTGGGTGATTGCAGCGCCAGGCATATCCAGATCAAATGACTGATTATCCCCTTGATTCTTGACGGTAACCAACAGTTCAAGATCAAGATCGTGGGCGCCAGGACTTTCTACAAAAACCACAAAGCCTTCCAGAGTCTTTTTAAGGAGAGGAATTTTTCCATCCATCATTGCGGAACTGGCCTGACCCAAACCGCAACCAAGCAAAATGTTCATTCCAGGTTTTTCTGTCTGAAAAGAGAACCGGATTTTCAGCTTGGCCAAGCTTGAATCCACTTTCCCATTGATATGCACGGAACTGGGTGGGAGGGGCTTTATTTCCACCTGCTGTTCCTTAAGTTTTAATAACTCATCCAACAACTCCTGATATTTTTCAGGGGGTAGCACCACCATCTTGGGCAAAAGTCTGAGGCTGTCGGCTGCCTGTTCGCAAAGCACCATAATCGCTCCCGCAGGAGCCTGCCAAAACCCAGCGGTCTTTTTATCCAAGTCGGAATTGATGGTTGACTTTGGTTTTTCGTTACTTTTTGCAGGTATGGGTGTGGACGTATCCTGAGCCCACGCATTAGCTACTGCAATTATCAGCAACAAAGTTGTAATGATTCTGTTCAAAGAATACCCCGGCATTCAAAGGACCAGACCTTTAATAATTCTAACTCATTTTTTCACATTTTGCTGTTAAGAAATGGAATAACCCAACCAAGGTGGGTGTTAAGCCTGTTGGCCTTTTCATAATCAGCAAAAACCAACCCCCCAAAACCATAAATTATGACGGTAATAATAATATTGCAGGTTATACGCTATGCTCTCTTCATGTTAAACTGTGACTATTAACTTAAACAAAATGGAGCATGATTGCCATGGGATCAGTTCTTGATTTTGGCGCCAAGGGCGATGGGATTTCAGACGACACAATTGCAATCCAGCATGCAGTTGAAAAATCGGGGGGCGACATCTTTTTTCCCAAGGGATCCTACCTGGTCACCAAATCTATTCGTGTCAGTCTGGGAAATACCGGCCCCCATGGATTTCGTTCAGAAGGGGGAGTCGCACGAATCCTAATGAGGGGGGCAGGGCCTGCATTTCAAATCATCGGCACACATCAGAAATCCGCACTTCCTGAGCATATCTCCAACAATTTATGGCTCAAGGAACGAATGCCCCTGTTTCAGGATCTTGAAATCATCGGAGATCATCCCGAAGCCGATGGCATCTCATGCGAAGGATCGATGCAACCCAGCTTCAAAGGCCTCTTAATTCGCAAATGCAGAAACGCCCTTCATCTCCGCGTTCGCGACAGAAATGTAATCGTTTCTGATTGCCATATTTTCGACAACTCAGGCATCGGCATTTTCATGGATAAAATCAACCTGCATCAAATCAATATCACTGGCAATCACATAAGCTATTGCAAACGTGGTGGTATTGTTGTGAGAGAAAGCGAAATCCGCAACATTCAAATTGTAGGCAATGATATCGAATATAATTTCGACCCACTCGAAAACGACTGCAATGATATTCTTTTCGATTGCAGAAAAGGCACGGTGCGCGAAGGAACTATTGTAGGCAACACCATTCAAGCAAAGGGTAGCCCGGGGGGAGCCAATATCCGCCTATTGGGCGTAGGGAAAGATAACCCAAATGCCGTCGGCCTGCTGGCAATTTCAGGCAATCTGATAGGCAGTCAAGAAACTGCAATCCACATCAATGCAGGAAGAAGCGTCGTAATTTCAGGCAACAGCATTTATAGCGGGTATCATCATTCACTTTTATTAGAGGATTCAGAACACCTCGTGATCGGATCCAACAGTATTGATCATAACCCGGAATATAAGGGAAATTCCACTGATGCAATCGTTGTTTCTGGCTGCAGAAACCTGCAATTCACAGGCAATATAGTGCAGCATACAAGGCCTGCGGAAATCCCAGTCGAAGCCACCATGGCGATAACCGATTCCACCAATGTACAAATATCTTCCTGCCAATTTCATCAGGTACGAAAACGAGGGATTCTTTTAAACAACAGTTCCATGGTTCGGGTAAGCGGTTGTATTTTTACATCAGGAAAAGAACTTGCTGATTTCATCACCTCCGTGGATATTGATGAAATGTCTAAAAAAGTGATGCTAAGTGATAACTTTTTCGCCAAGGGTAAAAAGGGAAACTTCAACCTTCCATTGAATGCAGGCCAGGCATCAAACAATATATCCTCGGCTGATTAATTCGGAAGTGAGTTTGCAAGCACCTGGGATGCAGGTTTTTTCCCTGCAAGGTCAACCAAGGCAAGTTTCACTTTTGCCTGTGTGCCTTCCCAGGGGAAATTAGTTTCCTCAAGTACAACACGGCCATCAAACATGGGCGAAAGCGAGTCTCGTTTTTTCATCAACACCCAGCGAGGCCCACCATTCTTATAAGAAAGCATTAATTTTTCTTCGGAATGATACTCGGGCATGGGGGCTTTATTGCCCAGATAAAACACAGCTTCACGGGTTTTATACAAACACAACCCGCCTTCGTTCTGGGTGGTAAACAAGCGCACTTGGTTGAGGAATTCCTTCTGGGTTCGGTAAGCCTCCGCAGCAGGGAAAAACCCTTGAAAAAGATAGACCATGAAAAACGCTGCAAACCACGCGTTGCATACAAACCATGCGTTCATTTCTTTTCTACGAATAGCCCAGCATCCCAATGCTAGCGTCGTACCAATCATTAATCCAAAAATCAAACCATGAGGCAACTGGGGTAAAGTATTCCAAGGGTTGGGCAGTATGTTTTTTGCAGGCACCAGCAAAATCAACATGGCTGCAACAACTCCCAGTAACAAATAAGAAGCAGTCTTAAACAGAATCCCTGACCACTTGTTCAACTTCGAATATTCCATTGCTAGCATCGATGCAATCAATAATGCAGCACCAGGCAACACAGGAAGCAGGTAGTAACTTCTTCGCGAACTCGCCAGGGTGAAAAAAACAAACATTGAAATAAAGTACACAAGTGCAAACAAATCGGACTGTTTATCCTTATCGCCACCCTTGGGATTTGAAAAAGCCTGGACCAATGCTGCAGGCAAAAGCAAAGACCAAGGGGCAAGCAAGGTGAAGATCACGCCAAAATAAAGATAGATGGGCCCGATATGATTGACGGGGTTATAAAACCGCCTGATATTTTCACGCCACACCATGCTCAACCCTTCGCCATTCCCAAACCATACCAGCGAAATTAAAAAGGGAGCAAGGTACACCAGGATTGCAATTGGTAACGCTATCAAAGTACGCCATTGAAATAGCCACGCATTTGCTTTAAAGCAATTGACCACAATCAAAGAAGGTTTGGATGCGGATAAAATCATCTTCCGATTTTGTGCAATGCTATATACCCCTGCAACAAGCAAAGGCAATGCAAACCCAAGCAGACCCTTTGTTAAGGATGTTAAAGCCATCGTGATCCAGAATGCCAACACCCACCAGCCTTGAGGTTTTTTTTGGTATGCAAGAAAAAGATATAACGCAATCAGGATACCCGCTATGTTTTCAAGATCGGTCGAGGCATGACGGGAAAAGAAAACGAAGCTGTAACTCGTGCCCAATATGATGCCTGAATAGATAGCGGTTTTTTGATCATAAAGCCGTAAGGCAATCAACATCGTAAACAAAACGCTGATCATGCCTGATATTGCACTTGGCAGCCTGCAAGCCAGCTCGTCCATGGTACCCGTGCACCAAGAGGAAAAAATCACGAGCCAGTAAGAAGCAAGGGGTTTATCGTAATAGGTATTGCCATTAATGGTTGGCAGGAAATACTCCTTGGTTTGCAACATTTCCCGAGGGATCTGGGCCCAGCGCAATTCTTCGGACCATAAAGCCCTGCCACCAAGTTGTAAAAAAAATAGCATCCCAAAAAAACATAGGACCAATACCATCAGAAGCCATGATTTCGTTTCATGGTTTTTGAAAGATCCCAATATTTTAGTCTGACTTTTAGTCATGGCTTCCTTCGAAAGTTCAGATGACATTTTTTCATCAACAAAGCTTAATCAGAAACCAAGGTCAAAAGGTAGATCAACTTGCATAGTTTAAAGTTAAAAAGCTCTTTTGTAACAATTCATTTAAAGTGTAAATTCAGTATAAATAAAAAGCTGATCAGTATTTATCGAGTGCACGAGACTAAAAATGAAAAGAAGCTTGAGAATTGCATTTTTCATAATGATGGCTTTTGGTGGTTTCTATCTTTTCCGAGGATGGGGGAACAAAGGACCAGCCACGATTATTTTTGAATCTTGCACTTTTATTACTGGTTTTTTTGGACTCTGTGCTTTAGGAGTCCTTAACTTGCTTTCTAAAAATAAGTAACCACCATTAGGTGTTTTTGATGCATTTCATTAGATAAAATTAACCGACTATAGAAAGCAAAATTGATACCCGTAACAAAAAACCCACAAACTGTGGGCGCTTCCTGTTTTTAAAAAATGCAAGTAAAAAGAACCTTAACCAGCGTAGTGG
>RFZJ01000055.1 GCA_009920765.1 Planctomycetota bacterium
TTATTAAGCAGAAGGAAATGCGTGTGTTTGCCTTTGGGTACCGATCTAGCCCCAAGGTTCATCATTGCAGCAAAATTAAAAGGGCCAGTATAAGGTGCGATGATGCAGGATTTTGATTCTCTCTGCAATAGTTCGCGTGTTGCAGCATCGTCTGATTCGTGATCAATGATAACGATATCCATGAGTTCTGGCGGAACGGTTTTGCGCAAGCTATCTAGGCAGCCCTGCAAAAGATCGCTGCGGTTTTTGGTCGGGATTAAAATAGCAACTTTAGTTTTTGGATTCAGGGGGTGATCAATGCGGAAGAAGTTATGATGCAATGCGGATGGACTTACATTTGCGTTGATGTTCAACCTTTTGAGGTGTCTTTCCAGCGCCCCCATGGTGGACTTGGTGATTTCAAAAAGGTTGGTGGAATGGCTCGTGCTGCTGTTATGTAATCTCCAACGATATAAAACATCTGGTATATGATTTATAGTGTTTGCTTTTTCAACCATGCGTAAGAACATATCAACATCGTGGGAAACTTTTAGCGAGGTATCGAGGCCGCCCGTGGCTTTTACCAGGCTGGTGCGGGCGCAAATGGGGTGAACCACATACGGATGGCTTAGATAATAATCGTGGGAAAATGCAGGGCAGGTTTTAATCTGGTGCACATGATTTAGGTCTTCGCTGGTGAGTGCCTCATCTGCATAAAGTAAATCTGCATCGGTTTCAATGATGGCATTTGCGAAACGGTGCAGGGCATGGGGTTCGAGATAATCATCATGATCCATGAAAAGCACATGGGTACCGGATGCCAGATTGATTCCTGCGTTGGTGGCTGCACTAACCCCTTGGTTTTTATCGAGGATCAATGCATGAATACGCTTGTCTGCTTGTTCCGCATTTTTAAGCACAAAGGGCACTTGCAAATGGCTTGAGTGATCATCAATGCACCAAAGTTCCCAGTCCTGATAGGTTTGCGATTTCACGGAATCGATGGCCTGTTGCAACCATTGGGGATTGGTGTTGTAAACGGGCATAAGGATGGAGAATTTTGGTTTGTTGACAGGCCATTGGGTATTACGAAATTGTTCGAGTAATTCTTTTTTGGGAAGATAGTTTTTTAACCATGCCGACCATGGACCTGTTGGGCCGAAGAGAGCTTTCCCAAAAGAAGAACGGCGTAGTTTTTTCAGTGCAGATTTTAACAGAGAAAGCGGGCCCCGCTGTTGCAGTGCCCGCAATATTCTTATTGGCATTGATGTTTTTTCAGGCATTGAAAGTTATTCCCAGGCATATCAGAAGGGCATCCATGATGCAATTTTTCTGCGCCAAATTTGCTTTGAACTTGGCTCGCTTGACTTTACTGCAAGCACCAGGTCGTGTGAGGTTTCGCCTTTTGATCTGCCACACCATTGGCCGGGGAATACGGTGATTTCGTTTCCAAAACCACTTTCTTTGAATAATTGGTGCAGATATTTTTCCTCGTACCCAACCACCTGCTCAGGGCAGTGGGGGTATTCGATTCTTGCGGGTCCCCGATGATGTTGTAGCTTGAACGCAGATTTACCTTGCGAGATTAATCCTTGTACCTCTGCATTGGTGATGAAGAAAGTGATGAATGCCTTCCCACCTGGGCGTAGCACCCGGTGGATTTCACCAAGATAGTTTTCCATATCCCGGGGAAGCATATGGGTGAATACCGATGTCAAAAACGCAAAGTCGAAGGAATTATCCCCGTAAGGGAACTTGTATTTACGGGATACTTGTCTACCTGATTCGTTATAGCATTTGTTATAAATGTCGGAATGCTTGAAGTTGAAATTGGGCCAGCGGGTGCTGATGTTTTTTTCGCACCAATCGATTCCATGTTTCACGATGTCAAAGCCTTCGAAACGGCTTGTAGGTTCGAGGTAATTCACCATTGCAAGGGCCATTCTGCCTATGCCACAACCTACATCCAAAACATCATGAGATGGTTTTAATCCACCCAAACGGGTGAATAATTGTAAGAAATCATCCCCGATTTCCTTGAAGTTACCCGCCCCAACATACTGCCTTTCCTCTTCGGAAGGCATGGGAAGATCCAAGTGCCTGGCTGTGCTCATAAGAACCTCTGTGCGATTATGCTGAATTACACTTTGTCTATCATTATTCAGTTAGCTTATTTCCCCAATTCGTGCAAGGCTAACACCTCATCCATGATGATTTGGTAAATCAGTTAAAATAGGCTTGACGAAATCTCCTATTATCTCTTACTTATGAAATATAGTTCGTTACAATAACTAATCTGTCATTCTCGGACTTTGTGTTTATATCCTTCAGGCGATCAGGAGATTCTTTACTCGATGGCAAATAGCACCGAACCGGATATGCTCGACCGCTGGAAACTTTCCGATGCCTTCGAAACTTACAGGGTCAACGAGTGGGGTAAGGGCTATTTTGGCATCAACAACCTTGGCAATGTTACTGTCATGCCCACCAAGGAGCCTGAAGCGTCCATTGATCTCAAGGAATTAATCGATCAACTTCAAGCGCGTGGCATCCAGCTTCCCATCCTTGTTCGCTTTACTGATATTTTGCGCCATCGTGTTTCTGAAATTCATGCTGCTTTTCAAAAATCAATTGAGGAGTTCGATTACAAAGGCACGTACTGCTGCGTCTATCCCATCAAGGTGAACCAGCAAAGGCAGGTTGTTGAAGAGATACTCGATTTTGGCAAGCCCTTTCAATTTGGTCTTGAAGCTGGCTCCAAGCCTGAACTTCTTGCGGTGATGGCGCTGACCAACGGCGGCAATACGCCCATCATCTGCAATGGTTTCAAGGATGAAGAATTCATCCATATGACCATGCTTGCACGGAAGATTGGAAAAAACATTATCCCGGTGGTTGAAAAATTCACCGAGCTCGAACTCATTGTTAAACAGGCGGAGATAACCGGGGTCAGGCCGGTGATTGGGATTCGAGCCAAGCTTGCTGCCCGCGGTGCTGGGCGCTGGCGCTCTAGTGCAGGGTATCGTTCCAAGTTTGGTTTAACTCTTACCGAAATGCTTGAAGCGGTTGATTACCTTAAACAGCGGGGTATGGTAGATTGCCTGCAGCTGGTTCATTTTCATCTGGGCAGCCAGATCACCAATATTCGCAGCATTAAAGCTGCCCTAACCGAGGTGGGTAGAGTCTATGCTGAAATGCACCGTATTGGTGCTAATGTAAATTACATCGATGTGGGTGGTGGCTTAGGTATTGATTACGATGGTTCACAATCCGACTTTGAATCTTCCATCAATTACACTTTGCAAGAATATGCCAATGATGTTGTGTTTCGTATCAAGAGTGTCTGTGATGAAGCTGGGGTGCCCCATCCGACTATCATCAGTGAATCAGGCCGGGCGATGGTTGGGTATCATAGCCTGCTTGTTTTTGATGTGGTGGGTGTTTCCAATTTTGATCGCTACACGGTGCCACCTCAAGTTCCAGATGATGGGCCACAGCAGCTTGCAGACCTCTTTGCGATCTTTCAAGATTTAAAGAAAAAGAATCTTCAGGAAAGTTATCACGATGCCCTGCAGGCAGTTGATGAAGCTGTCAACATGTTTAATCTGGGTACCATTAATATTGAACAGCGGGCCCTTATCGAACGATTGTTCTGGGCTGTTTGCAGCAAGATTCTTCGTATGGTTCGCGAACTTGATTACACCCCCGAAGAACTTCAGGGCTTGGAATCGATGCTTTCCGACACCTATTTCTGCAACTTCTCGGTCTTTCAATCCATGCCCGATAGTTGGGCCATCAAGCAGCTTTTCCCCATCATGCCCATTCATAGACTTAATGAAAGCCCGAACCGCAAAGCTGTTTTAGGGGACATCACCTGCGATTCTGATGGCAAAATTGACCAGTTCATTGATCTTCGGGATGTGCGCAATACTTTGCAGCTGCACGAATACACCGGTCAGCCTTATTATCTAGGTGCTTTTCTTTTGGGTGCTTATCAAGAAATCCTGGGCGACCTACACAACCTCTTTGGTGATACCAATGCCGTTCATGTCAGCCTTGATGAAAACAACCATCTCAACATTGATGAAGTGATCAAGGGCGATACCGTGCGCGAAGTACTTGCTTATGTGCAGTACAAAGCGGATGAACTAACTGATCGTATTCGCAAGGATGTTGAAAAAGCGGTGAAGTTGGGCACCATCTCCATTGCAGAATCACGCGAGTTCCTTGACTTCTACCAGTCCGGGCTCGAAGGTTATACCTACCTCGAAGAGAATTAGGATCATGGCAGACCTGACGGTTCACCTTGGCAGACTTCATCTTGATAACCCCATCCTGGTCGCTTCCGGTACCTATGGGTATGCAAAAGAGATGGAAACCATTGCTGATTTCTCGAAGCTTGGGGGTATCGTTCCTAAAACTGTTACACAAAACCCCCGTGCGGGCAACCCTCCACCCCGCACCTGCGAAACTTCTGCGGGCATGCTCAATGCAATCGGCCTTGATAACGATGGCTTGGAATACTTCCTTGCAAATCATCTTCCTTATCTAAGAAATCTTCCCACGAAGATCATTGGAAACATTGCAGGAAAGACAGAAAAAGAATTTCTCGAGATGGCCCAAAGAATCAGCAAGGAAACAGGACTTGCTGCTTTGGAACTCAATTTATCCTGCCCTAATGTTTCAGGCGGGGTGGACTTTGCAATCGACCCCGAAAAAACGGCCAGGGTCATCAAAGGGGTCAAGGAATTCTGCAACCTCCCCATCATTGCAAAGCTTACCCCCAATGTAACTGATGTTGCTATTATTGCCCAAGCTGCTGCAGAAGCCGGTGCTGATGCGGTTTCTCTCGTTAATACTTTCATGGGCCTTGCAATTGATTGGAAGAAGAAGCGATTTGTTTTAGGCAATGGCACCGGAGGGCTTAGTGGCCCTGCAATCAAGCCCATCGCACTTCGCATCGTTTGGCAGGTTGCAAAAAAAGTCAAAATCCCAATCATTGGTATTGGTGGAATTGCATCTGTTGATGATGTGATGGAGTTCATTCTTGCTGGGGCTTCCGCAGTGCAATTGGGAACTGTTAATTTTTATGACCCCACCGCTGCCCAGCGTATTGTTTCTGAAATCCCTGCTGCACTTAAGTTGTTAAACCTTGATAGTGTTTCATCTGCGGTTGGTTTGCTCGCCCGCTGATCACTCATGGGGCCTTTATCATGCGCCTGAAACAATTCCACTTGGTTGCAATTCTATTTTTAATCGTTTCCCGTATAGCTGCTGCAGAACCCTTGGGCATACATGAAGTCCGCCATGAACCTGTTGCGCCCAAGCCTGGTATTCCTGTTGTGGTTACCGCAGTTTTTAAGGCCGGCATTTCTAATGTAAAGATCAAGCTGCAGGCTGTTGCACCCGGTAAGTATGTTCGTAAGTCAGATCCGACTTATGAAAAAGACTGGTCCGAATTAGCCATGCATGATGATGGTAAAGATGGTGATGCCAAGGCAGGTGATGGGATTTTTAGTGTTCGTATTCCTGCCACCTATCAACAACATCGCTGGTTGATCCGGTACCGGATTATTGCAACTGATGAGAAAGGGCAGGGCTTTGTGTTGCCTGCTGCGGATGATACATGCCCGAATTTTGCATGGTGGTGTGATGCTGGTCCTGCCACTTGGATCGGTACCCGCCAGCCTGGAAAAACTCCGCCCCTTACTTTTACATCGGACTTTCTCAACACCCTTCAATCGATTCATCTTGTCGCAAGGGCGGATGATGTTGCTAGTAGCCAATGGGATGGAAATTCGCACAAGCAAAAAAAACTAGGCACGCTTGTCTACAGGGGTATCGTTTATGATCATGTTCAATTCAGCAATCGGGGGCAGGGAAGTGCTCATATTTCAGGTAAAAATAAATGGGGCCTCAAGTTTAATACTGGCCATGATGTTTCTTTTGTTGATCATGATGGCAAGGCATTTCCCGCAGAGAGTGGCAGCCTTAATCTCAACCCTGGTGGTTCAACTCCTTATCTGCCCGTACTTCGGGGCATAACGGGCTTAGATGAAGTTCTATCCATGCGGGCTTACCTTCTTGCAGGGGTTCCCAGTCCCGTATCCACTTGGATTCAATGGCGTGTGGTGACAGGGGCGGAAGAAGTTTCCTTGAAGAATCAATATCAAGGAGATCTCTGGGGTGTTTATGTGGCAATGGGCGATATGAAACCAAAGATGCTGGCAGAACATAAACTTCCTGATGGCCTTACTGTGAGTATCCAAAGTGGTATCAAGCATACACCAAAAGAGATGGCGGATGCAGGCAAGGTATGGGAGAAATTCATCAATGAACTTCGATCCAATCCGAAAGAAGATTGGTGCAGAAAAAATCTTGATCTGAAAGCTTATTATAGTTTCCATGCAATGAACCGTTTGCTTGCGAATGTTGATTTAAGGCCTGATGGCAACCATGGTTATTATCGCCATCCGGATGGGCATTGGTCGCCCATTCCTTGGGATAACGACATGATCTTTGTTCCACGTCATCATCAGCCAGGGCATATTGATGCAATGGTTTGTTTAAATCATCCTAATATCGCACTTGAATACCGTAATCGTGCCCGTGAGATTCTTGATCTGTTTGCAGATGATTCTTCCGAAAAAGGAGGTCAGGTTGGTCAAATGGCTTGGGATTTAAGTTCTGCTCTTACACCCAAGGGTTATGCAGTTGATTGGCCCCGATTGGATGAAGCGGTGTGGAATCAGAATCCTAGATCAAATCAGAAAGATTCCTACTTTGTGAACCCGGCCAGCGCAGATCATTTTGGTGGCCCTTGGAAGCGAACTCTTGTCACTAATGACTTCGCAGGGTTTCGAAAATATATCATCGATTTTTGCACTGATTCCCGTCCCAATAAAAAATATGCCCCCAACGATGGTGATCAACGCGGGTATGGGTGGGGCTATCTTGCTCATGAAGCCAGGGATGAAAAAATCCCAGCAAAGCCCACGATCAATAAAGATCCAAGCATGCCGAAGCGTTTTACTGCATCGAAGTTCTTATCTCCTGTGAATCACCAGCAAATTGCATTGGAATGGCGGGTGGGCAGGGTTGGCCAGAAGGGTTGGTACGAACTTGCTGATCATTGGCGCATGGATGTTGAAGATTCGATGGATGTTAATATTCCCAAAGAGGTCTTTAGTAAAACTGGGGAATACCGAGTTCGAGCACGCTGGCGGGATAACACCGGGCGCTGTAGTCATTGGAGCAATCCCATACCCATTGTTGTGCCTTGATCGCTCTTTTTGCTTTTCTCTCCTAATTATGTCTTCTTTTAGTTATCATGTTTATATTTACTAAATGACATGATTGGAAATATTCGTGCGCAAATATATTATCACCGGTGTGCAGGGTTGTGGCAAAGGCACCCAAGCCATCATGCTTGCCAAGGATTTCAACCTAGTTCATATCAGCGTGGGTGATATTTTTCGCTGGCATATTCAATCGCATACCAAGCTTGCTGCCCGTATCCAGCGCTTTACCGTGGAAGGAAAGCTTGTGCCTGATGAAATGGTGGAAGAAGTCATCAAACAAAGGCTGGATCAGCACGATTGGAATTATGGTTTTGTTTTGGATGGGTTTCCCAGAAATGAAATCCAGGCATCATTCTTCCTCGAAAGTTATGATATTGATGCGGTTATTCTGATCGATGTCCCTGATCAGGTCGTGCTTGATCGTATTATGAATCGCAGATTATGTGCCAAATGTGGACTTGATTATAATCTCATTTTTCATCGCCCGAAGGTGGATGGTATTTGTGATGTATGCAAAGGCAATCTGGTAGCTAGGGCTGATGATAACCCAGAAGCTGTTCGTTCCAGACTTAAGGATTATCATCAAAAAACTGCTCCAGTGCTTGATCTTTTCAAGCGCAAAGAGTTAATAATTAAAGTGGATGGCACTAAGGATGCCAATACAGTTCAAAATGAGATTCGAGAGAAACTTTCACTGATAAAAATAGTTTGAATATTTTTATTAAAAGTCTTGACAATAATATTTTCACTATCTAATAGTAAATATTGTCTGGAGGGATTTGGGCGATCTCTTTTAGATATTTGAGGCATCGGGGTAACTCGGTGCCTTACTTTATTTAATCTTCGAAGTATTATTGATACGGGTGGTTATTAAAAATCAACTTGAGCTTGAAGGCCCCAGGCATTGGCTTGGGTTTTCACTGAAGGTGAGTTTTGGTCGCCATATTTCTCTGGTGAATTCAAATAAACCGGAATGTAATTAAAAGATAATTTGGTGTAGGGGTTCATGTACCAGTTGAAACCAAAAGTTGGATCCATCAGGGTACCCCCTTTGACGCCTGCAGAATCCAGAGTTATATAATTAAGCCTTGCACAAAGCTCCCAGGCGCCACCGAACGGGTGGCCTTTCCTTGAGTTATTATTGGGAATTATTCGGTCGAAAAGCGCAAGATTTCTATCGTATGTTCGATTTTCGCCGGTAAGAAACCATGTCATGAAAAAATAGCCCCCCGAAAATATCGGGGTATTTCCACTGTTCATACTTACTGGAACAATGTCGCCTTCAGCTTGAAAAGAGAATGGGCCCCTGACCAAGGCAGTTTCAATATGAAAATCTTGGTAGTATGCGGTTCCTTTATTTATCGGGCCTTTGGTAGGATCTAAATTTCTCGAAAGTTGTGATCCGGTGTTCACCATGGATTGGTTCTGTTTAAAACTTGAAGTTCCAAATTGGCCCTGAATTAGACCTAGTTCTGGGGAATTACCTCCAAATCTTCCAAACTGTATACCACCATTGGATGGCCCAAGAATGGAATAGATCGCACCAAAATGCAATAAATCCTTACCTTCATTTTCGTAATACAGGCAATGGGTGCCACGCGCTGCAAATCCGTATCCACCAACATCGGTAAGATCATTCCCATAAAAATCATTGAAACCCCGGAAGCCACTTACAAACCAGGTGGTTTTTTTATCTTCTGACCAATCAAAGAAACCAACGCCTGTTCTGCGAAAGGGGTGGAATACAAACAAACTCGAACGATCAAGAAAAGGGTTGAATCGAAAGCTGGTTAATTCTTCCAGGCTGAAAGGTTGCTTGAAGTGACCGATTCGAAAATGCCCCAAGAGTGGAACTTCAAGTATATCCATGTAGACATCGGTTACAGTCGGTCTGCCAAATCCACCCAGATCGAATTGAAAGCGATAATCAACATTTTCAGCAACAGAACCAAATGCAGTTAATCTTGCCCTGCGTATGCCTGTACCATCAGGTTGATCACCCGTGGGGTTATCATTATTTTTTTGGGTGTTTCTATTACTTTCGGTCTGGGAATAAAAAATAGTGTTTACTTGAAAAACGCCCCCCATCTGGACATAGGGGTATTTGTTTCTGGAACCCATGATGGGCGGAAAAACCATGGGTTCTGCGTACTGGCTTGGCCTAGGCCCCTCAGGTGGTGTTTGAATCGGGCCTTCTTGAAATCGTTCTAAAAGTGAAACTGGTTGAACCAGCGTTTCTGTTATTAAAGGTGGCTCTTCACTTGGTGGCGCTAATTCTTCTGCAATGCCCTTTCCTAAAATAATTGTTTCAAACAACCCTGCTGCAAGAAGGATTCGAAGAATAATAATTAAGTTAAATCGAATCGAACTCATATTTGCAATAAATTTAAAATCTGTTTGAAAAATCGTTACACCCTTAATAATCGGTATATTTTCCCTATTTGTTAATGAATTTATGAAAGATATTAAAACAAGGGTAGATTGGTGAAAATGAAAAAACAAGCAAAGGGTTGTATAAGCTGGGTATTCTTCGAGGAAGCAAAATTGGTAATTTAGGACGTTAGGCCGTAATATTGAATTGCTGTTCAACCTATTTCTTTCAAGGTGAACGATGATCAAAAAGCTTTGTGTCTTGTTGTTAGCTACCGTTCTTGTTCAGGGTTGTTCCAAGCCAAGAGATCAAGGTGTGGGCATGCCACGCCCACCCATGGATGAAGATGAAAATTTGCCTGTCAAAGAAAAAGTCAAATCTATCAAATAATGGTTATTAAATAAAAGATTGGCCGTATTTAGAAAGGTCTGGAGGGTGGATCAATAATAATTATTGGTTTAACAACGATTCAATTTCATTCAGCATTTGCAATTCTTCCCGTGCTGCCAATACCAAGACCCTGCTTTTTGAGTTTGCTCTAGAAATATCACAGTCAGGCTGGCAGGCATGGTTTAATGCAGGATCAATTTCCAGCCCTAGAAAACCTAGTGGTGCAATCGCCTTCTCACGAATGAGTGCAGCGTTTTCTCCAACGCCAGCCGTAAAAATAACGGCATCTAACCCACCCATTGTTGTACTTAGTGCACCTATCGCTTGTTGCACCCGCTGGCAATATATATCGATAGCAAGCTTTGCTCGGTCATCGCCATTTTGTGACAATGAAATCACTTGTCGCATGTCTGCGCTTGTTCCTGAAACCCCGAGTAGGCCCGAATTTTTCAGCAATTTTTTTTCGATTTCTCCGATTGAAAGTTTCTGTGTGCGTTCCAAATGAAAAATAATTCCCGGGTCGATCGTTCCACTTCGGGTTCCCATCATCAGGCCCTCGAGGGGAGTTAAGCCCATGGTGGTATAAACTGATTTTCCTGCGCTGACAGCGCATGCAGATGCCCCATGGCCCAGATGGCAGATCACCAGCTTGGTTTTTTCCGGCCCAAGCATCAGTGCTGCCTTTGTACTGCACCATGCGTAGTTCAATCCATGAAAGCCAAACCTTCGCAGTTTAAAATCTTCCGTCCATGCATGGGGGATCGGATAAGTGTAGGCAGCCTTGGGCATGGTGGAATGAAACGCAGTATCGAAGCAGGCGATTTGTTTGATGTCTGGCAATAGGTTGATGGCTTCATGAATAAGTTCGAGCGCTGGGGGATTGTGCAGGGGAGCAAAAGTTGATGCTACCTTGATTTCATCAAGGGCAGTGGAATCCAGAAGGGTGGCCTTGGCGAATTTGCCACCATGGACCACCCGGTGCCCGATTACGACGAGCTTGGTCATTTCATTTTGAAAACGAGATTGTAAGTCGTTGACTAGGTGGTTAAAGCATGGCGCGGGACCTGAGAAAGAAAGCGTAGCTTCGTAAGTGGCGCTTTGGGAGTGAAGTTTATAAATACAAAGGTTGCCCGCCCAATCAGCTAATCCATGGGCAATGATTGTTTTGCTCTTTAGATTGGCAAGGTGGAACTTAAGGCTGCTGGAGCCGGAATTAAGAATCAGGGCGATCAAGAGGGTTTCTCGCGATCTTTGGGCTTCCAGCCGGGCCATTTCCAGTCTCTGATTGCAGGCATATCATCACCATTCTTGCGAATGTAATTTGCATGATCAATGAGTTTGTTCTGCAAATCCTGCTTGATATAAGCTGCTTGGTTTGAAAGACATTCAGCCCTATCTACCACTGCTTCCACTAGATGAAAGCGATCGATTTTGTTGAGAACCGTCATATCAAAAGGCGTGGTGGTGGTTCCTTCTTCCCGGTAGCCATGAACATGGAAATTTTCGTGGTTGGTTCGTTTGTAAGTGAGTCTGTGAATAAGCCATGGGTAGCCATGATAGGCAAAGATAACAGGCTTGGAAGTGGTAAAGAGGAAATCGAAATCGCGATTAGCCATACCATGGGGATGCTGGGAGGGTGATTGCAGTTTCATTAGATCGACAACATTAATGACACGGATTTTAAGCATGGGTGCAACGGTGCGCAGCAAGTCAACCGCTGCGAGGGTTTCAAGTGTGGGAACATCGCCACAGCATGCCATTACCACATCAGGTTCAGAGCCACGATCATTACTTGCCCAATCCCAGATGCCTATGCCCATGCTGCAATGCTTGATTGCAGAATCCATATCTAGCCATTGGGGCGCAGGTTGTTTTCCTGCAACGATGACATTGATGCAATCCTTGGTACGCAAACAATGATCGGTCACGCTCAGAAGAGTATTGGCATCGGGTGGAAGGTAAACACGGATGATCTCTGCTTTTTTGTTGACCACATGATCGATGAAGCCTGGGTCTTGATGGCTGAAGCCGTTATGATCCTGCCTCCAAACATGGGAACTAAGGAGATAATTAAGGGATGCGACAGGCATACGCCATGGGATGGCGCGTGAGACTTTAAGCCACTTTGCATATTGATTAAACATGGAATCAATGATGTGAATGAAGGCTTCATAGCAGGAGAAGAAGCCGTGCCTGCCGGTAAGAAGGTAACCTTCGAGCCAACCTTGGCATAAATGTTCGGAAAGAATTTCCATGACCCTGCCTTCGGGATGAAGGGAATCATCCGAGGGAAAGATAGGTTCCATCCAGGCACGATTAGTGACTTCGAAAAGATCGTTCCAGCGATTGGAGTTGGTTTCATCGGGGCTGAAAATGCGGAAATTATGTGCTTGAGCATTAAGGCTCATGACATCGCGCAGGAAAGAGCCTTGCACCCTGGTGGATTCAGCGAGTAGAGAGCCTGGCTTCTGGACTTCGACTGCGTATTCCTTAAAGTCAGGAAGAATAAGTTCGCGAAGAAGCGTTCCACCATTCGCATGGGGGTTGGCGCTCATGCGCAGATTGCCTACAGGTGCGAGACTGGAGATAAGAGCGACTGGGTGCCCATTTTCATCGAAGAGATCGCTGGGCTTGTAGCTTTTTAGCCATGCTTCAAGAGCAGCAAGCTGGCTGGGGTTATCGCGTGTTTTTGCAAGAGGAACCTGATGAGATCTGAAGGACCCCTCAAGTTGTTTGCCTTCAAAAGAAGCAGGACCAGTCCAACCCTTTGGCGTCTTAAGGATGATCATGGGCCAAAGTGGCCGGGTTAAATCCCCCTGGCTTCTGGCTTTATGATGAATATCTCGTATCTCAGAATGGCACATATCAAGGGTTGCTGCAAAAGCCTGGTGGATCTCCTCGGGGTTTTCACCTTCAACAAAGAAAGGCAGATAGCCATAGCCTTGAAATAGATGGTTGAGTTCTTCTCTGCCGATGCGGGAGAGCAGGGTTGGACCTGCAATTTTATAGCCATTGAGATGAAGGATGGGGAGTACAACTCCATCGCGCACGGGATTGAGGAATTTGTTGGAATGCCAGGAGGCAGCAAGGGGCCCGGTTTCGGCTTCGCCATCGCCAACTACGCAGGCCACGATTAAGTCGGGGTTGTCAAAGGCTGCGCCATAGGCATGGGCGATTGCATAGCCAAGTTCTCCACCCTCATGGATGGAACCTGGGGTTTCAGGTGCAACATGGCTTGGAATACCGCCTGGGAAGGAGAATTGTTTGCAGAGCGCCATCATGCCTTCTTCATCTCTGCTGATAGCGGGGTAGATTTCGGAATAGGTGCCATCAAGCCAGGCATTGGCGATGAGGGCAGGGCCGCCATGACCCGGCCCGGTAATATAAAGCACATTAAGATCATGCTTGCGAATCAGGCGGTTGAGGTGGGCGTAAATCAGATTAAGGCCAGGGCAGGTGCCCCAATGGCCAACCAATCTCGATTTTACCTGCTCGGGTTTGAGGGGGGTATGCAAAAGCGGGTTGGCGAGCAGATAAATCTGGCCAACACTGAGATAGTTGGCTGCGCGCCACCAGGCTTGCAACTGGTTTAGCTCATCAGAAGAAAGAGGTTTCTCATCAACACTGCTAAAAAAAGGAATGCTCATGGTTGCACATCTTTCGGGCAAAAGGTGATCATTTCTTCAACTGGTTTGATAATAAGTATGCCATCAGGTCTGCAAACTCAGTGTTGTTAAGTTGATCCACAAATCCAGCAGGCATGGGCGATACGGGGGAGATTTTTCTTTCTTCAACTTGATCACTCGCGATGCGCACTTCTTTGCCTTGCTGATCTGCAAGAACCAGGAGAACCCCTTCTTCCCTTAGGAGCAAGCCGTTGACCAGTTGGCCATTCTTTAGGGCAAGGGTGGTTTGGCGGAAGGCTTGATCGACATTGCGATTGGGGTCGAGCATATCTTCAAGCAGTCTGTCTAGTCCGCGAGATCCAATGCCATCAAGTTGTGGACCAATCTTTGCACCTTTGTTGGCAATTTGATGACAGGCAGCACAATGTTTACCGAAAAGAAGCTCACCTTTGATCTGATCATGTTTGCCACTAAGAAACGCAGTTTTCTTATCTGCTATCTTTTTCTGTAAAAGTTGATCCGCAGGGGGCAAACCTTTAGTCAAGGTGGTAAGCTTCTTGTCAAAGTCAGGGAGATTGCGTTGCTTTAATTTGTTCTCGATTGGTTTTTCAAGAAGTAAGCGGGCCGAAGCTTTTCCTTCGCCAATCGCCTTGAGAAAATCATTTGCTCCTTCAGAGGTAGAAACAATCGCCAAGGCCAACGAAGATTGCAGCTTGGCGGAAGCCCCAGCAAACATTGCTAACAGACTTGCGCGTACTTCAGGGGTCAAAGTTTTCCCTAGGCCAATGATTGCAGCGTCTCTTAATTCGGGACTGTTGTTGGTGTTTTTAGCAGTTTCTAGAAGCCCACTGGTGGCCTTGGCATTGGGAATGTTTCCTAATGAAGTAATGCAAGACAACCGGTTGGCAGTTGGCATGGAGGAATCTTTTGCAATGGTGATGATGGTTTCTAGATGATCAACCAACTGGAGGGAAGCAGCCAATTCTGCACCGATGCGAATATCATTCTCTTGCTTTGAAGCAAGAAGATAACCACATAAGTCAGTCGCTTGCACTAAAAGAGCGGGATCAACTTTCGAGCCTTTTTCTTGCGCAGCTAGGGCAGCAGCACGAATGAGTTCAGCTTGCCTGGTTTTGGGCCTCTGAGAGTTTTTCATGTAATTCACGACGTTGGTTTTGTCTGCATCTGTTCCATCGCGGGTGATCATTCTTACCACAGCAATTTCGCGATCGCCTTCGGGTTGTATTAAAGCGAGCTTATTAGCCAGGAAAGTCGCGGAACTTGCGCCGGGAAGCCCCAAGGCTACATCAGCAAGCGCCTTTAATGCCAAGGGATCAGAAGATTGAGAAGGCAGACCCTTCCAAGCTTCGGGATTTCGAACCTGTTCCCTCAAGGCTAATCTCGAGGCGTAAGTAAGATGTGAATCATTTGGGTTAACTTTGGTGCGAAAGGCAAGAATCGCTTTTAAATTTGCTTCACTTGGGTGTTGAGCCAAGCCTTGAACTGCTGCAATTTGTACTCTTCCATCAGGGTCTTCCAGGGCTTTTTGCACAAGTGTTGCAAGCGATTCATTCAGGTTGGTTTTTGAGGTTGCAATTTTGATACCATGAGCCCGGACAAAAGGTGCTGGATTAGCAAAGGCAGCTTCAATCGCTTGGTCGGGCAGGGCGTTTAATCGCAGCAAAGCCCACATCGCATGAACCTGTTGGAAGTTATCCGCTGGCTTAATGATTGCAGCAAGAAGTGATTTCGTTACTTCGCTATCTTCCCTTGCTACGAGTTCATTACCTGCCATGATTCGCATCGTCTGGTTTTTGCTTCCGAGATTTTTAATCAGTTCTTCGACCGACATTGCAGTAAAGTTAGGCAATGGTGGAGGAGATTGCTTACCATCTTTGCCTGTATAGAATACGCGCCAAATGCGCCCACGATGCCTGTCACGGCCTGGATGTGTCAGGGGCACTTCATAATGCCCGATCACTTTGTTATAAAAATCAAGGATGTAGAGTGCACCATCTGGCCCCATCTTGATGTCCACAGGTCTGAACCATAAATCTTCGCTGGTCATGAAATCAGGAAGCTCAACAGCACTAGGCGTGGCGCCTTTTCGATCAACACGATCGTGATTGATCCTGCTTGTGACTACATTGCCGATGATCATGGTTTCTTGATGTTCTTCAGGGAAGGAATCAGAGTTGAGAGCGGTGATGCCACAAATACCGGTGCTGCCATGAGAATGCTTGATCATGTCGGGGCCAAAGCCTAGACCATCATGAGGTTTGGAAAAGCTAGGGTAGGTTGCTCCTTGAAGCAATTGGTAGATAGGGCTGCTATGGCAATCAGCGGTGTAGAAGTTACCCCAGGAATCGACGGTCATGCCGAATGGGTTTACCTGGCCACGGGTGTAGGATTGCAGGCCAGTGCCATCGGGGCGATAGCGGTAGGTGTTGCCTGAATTCATTTTGAGCAGCTTGCCTTCGGGGGATTTAACCTCGGAATCATTTGAGAATCCATGGGTTGCATGAATCCAACCATCCCAATGAAGTTGGAAGCTGTTGGTCATGCCATGGGTATCGCGAAAGCCAAAACCAGTGAGAAAAGGTTCTTTAGTATCGGCTTTGTTGTCGTTATTGGTGTCCTGCATTTTGTAGACATTAGGGATGCTATGAACGAGAGCTGTTTGGGGTGCGCCTTTTTTGGATGGAAGTGGGAGAAGTCCGATGGGGATGTTTAAGCCATCAGCAAAGGTTTCGATTTTTTGCGCTTTGCCATCGGCACCAATGTTGGAAAGGATTTTCACGGAATCGCGGGGTTTGGTTCCATCCTTTGCGGCATAGGGGTATTCGAGGGAATCGGTTATCCAGATACGGCCTTTGTAGTCGAACGCAAGATTCATGGGTTTGAAAATATCCGGCTCGCTGGCAACTAATTGAACAACATAGCCTTTGGGAAGCTTGAAGCCTTTCATTTCATCTGCGGGGGAAAGGGCTTCGGTTGGGGCAACCAAAGGGGGTGCCTGTTGCGCCCAGGGAATCGAGGTTGTAATTAGAAACAAAAGAAAGGTGTAATAATTAGCTGGACTGCGCATGATAATTCTCAAAATAAGGTTTGATGTCAACCAGTAATTATACGCTTGAATGCGTTCAATTCCAATAATGATTAAGTTATAGTCAAATAGTAGAATAATTAAAAAAAAATGATTTTATCTTTACAAGAACATCATCAAGATGAAATAATATTTATATAACATTTCGAATGTCATAACATTTCGTATGAGATCTTAGATATGTTTTCAAATCGCACGTCATCTGAGAAAAAACAAGGTTTTACTCTTATAGAGTTGCTGGTCGTTATTGCAATCATTGCAATATTAATAGGACTGCTTTTGCCTGCAGTGCAAAAAGTCAGGGAAGCAGCTGCATTGGCCCAATGCAAGAACAATTTAAAGCAGCTAGCCCTGGCTTGTCATAATTATAGTGATGCTGAGGGTAAATTGCCCCCTGCTGTAAAGCTAAATCCTGGGGTAAGTCGTACCAATGCAATTGGGCAGTCGTTTGGCCCCAATTGGGCTGTAATGATTCTTCCCTATTTAGAACAAGGTGCCCTTTATAATCAACATTCGTCAAACATCACCAGTTATACAAGTAACAGTAATCAGGCCTGGCAGGCGATTGGTGCTACCCCGATCAAGTTACTTAAGTGTCCATCAGATATAGGCCATGAGATACCCTACAACATTAATGGGGTGAATTTTGCCCGGGGAAATTATGGGTGTAACGCAGGTGGAATTCATGGGCCTGCCCTTGGCTGGACTAGCACTGAAAATGGGGCAAGCCCGACCAATGGCAACGGGTGGGCCGGGCTTCCAACCACGCTTAACGGCGGTGGAGTCATGTGTATCAACTTTGGTTCCAAACTTAATGGTATCGTGGATGGGACATCGAACACAATTATGATTAATGAGTTGAGGGTGGGATCTCTTATTGCCCCTACAGAGCCCCGCGGTACCTGGGCCCTTGGTTTTCCTGCAGCTAGTGTTACTGCTGGGCATTTCTCGTGGGATTGCATACTCCCCAATAATAATGATTACCAAGCCGATGATTGTGAGGGTTGTATTGATCGCTCTGCTGACGGAATGGGGGCATGTGTTGGCTGCCCATACCAGCAAGGCCAGGCCAGAAGCAAGCATACCGGTGGAGTAGCGGCAGCCCTTTGTGATGGCAGTGTTCGTTTTGTAACTAATTCAATTACACAAAGAGCTTGGTGGTTTCTTAACGCCAGCGATGATGGGAATCCCAATGACCCAGATTAATCATATCCATAAACTGTTGTTTCTTTTGCTTACTGCTATCTTGATTTTTGGGGTAGGTTGTAAAAGTGGACCAATTATTGTTAAGGTTAAGGGCAACCTTTTGGTCAAAGGAAAACCCCTTACTTCCACTCCTGGTACCATAGTAACCCTACAGTTCATACCTAAGGAGGGAGGTAATACCTTCTCAGGTAAAGTCCTTCCGGGGGAAGGGTCTTATCAGGCGGAAATGCCTGCGGGTGTTTATAATGTCATGTTTTTGATGCACGACATGAAGTCGGGCCAACCCATACCAAAGCTCAAAAGCCTAAAGACAGATTTAGAAATCAAGTCCGACCTATCTCTTGATCTTGAAACTGCTTCTTGATCAACCTTAAAAATGCAGGCGCATACCAAGATCGATCTCTTGCCATTGGTTTATCTGCCTAGAACCTCATCAAGGTTTGTGGGTCGGGTTCCAAACTTTTTAACATACTCATCCCTGCTCGGGATCAACCTTACTTTGATTTTGTTTTCATGGTTCACAAGAATATCGGTAAGCTTGTGATCAATGAATGGGTTCTTGAACCGTTCAATCACCTGCCCTGCAAAGCCCTTGGGGTCATCACAACGGCCCTCAAGAATCGGCACAATTTCGGTGTATAGCAGTTTTTCAAGCCATGCCCCCAATTCTTTATCATTCACCGAATCACGAACAATGGTATAACCCTTGGCCATTGCCTTATGCACCATCCCTGAATGCCCGCCATTGAGGATGCGCACTTTCCTCAAAAAGAAAGGAAGTACATCGTTGGTCCAGATAACTGCGGGATGCTCGATCCAACGCTTGACGCCCGGGACTTCTTGGATTGCAAAAAGAGCATAGGGTTCGCAAACAGCGAGCATAGGGTCTTGTGCAAGCAAGGGGTGTTGATCTGGTGTGCCTGTAACAATCCGATCAACAAGGGTGTTGTGCCAAGAGCAGGATTTTTCCATCCAAGCGATGAAGGCAGCATCTAGTTTCCATTCGTGTGCGATTTTGACAAGGATGCTTCGAAGGAGTTCAGCGTTATTTTCGCGAAGCTCGCAGGGAATGATCATCAGGCCGGGTTGTCCAGCCTTGAATCTTTCCCTTAATACAGCGAGTAGCTTAGCAGGGAAGGATTTAGGGGGCGCACAATTTGCAGTATCAGCAGCATTCAGGTCATAGCCTGATTCTGTGGTGTTAGAAAGAATCGTTTTTAAATGAGGGCTACGGGCGAGCTCAAGCACTTGGTTCCACTGGGTGTTTGCAGCAAGGGCGCGGGAAACACTTTCACAGGTTTCGACACGGTCGACGACTTTGCCATTTTCCAGCCCGCGCAACACCACATGGTATTTGCCACCAAGCTTTGCAAGTTCGCCGGCACGATCGCCCCCGGTTGATTGAACGATTACTATTTTGCCTATGTTCTGCCCTTGCTGGTTGGCATGGTGGACGAAAAGGTCTGCGAAGGCACGAAGGAATTTTCCCGACCCAAACTGTAATACGGTTTCATTCATTGTGGTTTTCCTTTAAGCTTTTTTCAAAGTAATGGTAAGTTCGTGCGTTTCAATTTTCACTTTTGCAACCTGTGCATCTGCAGGAGCAGTGGTACTGTAATTTAGCACCAAGGTTTCGCTCGCTATGTAATCACGATGCCCTGCGATGGATTTACCAAGTAATTCTGAAGAGGTTTCCAGATGAAGGATGATGCGATCTTCCATCTCGAGGCCTGATTTTTTACGCAGATCCTGCACCTGCCTGATGATATCTCGTGCCATTCCTTCCAAGGCGAGTTCCTCGGTGACCCGGGTATCAAGGGCAACCTGGGTATCGCGGTCTGCAACACCCGTCCAGCCTTCCTGCGCCTTTAGGCTGATAAATAAATCCGCTGGTTCAAGATCGAAGGTTTCGGTGCCATGCAAAAGTTGGAAAGGAGCACCTGTTTGTGCCTTCTTTAAAAGTTCCAGAGGGTCTGACTTGAGGATGGCTTGCTGCACATCTTTTAATCGTTGGCCAAACCTCGGGCCCAGATTTTTGGCATTAGCCTTGATTTCGGGCACAAGAAGCGGGCCTGCGTTTGCATCATGCAAGCTTGCCTTCTTTAAATTAAGCTCTTCGCAAAGCTGGTCTGCAAAGCGGATAATCGCCCTGCGATCCGCATCATTGCCAGGCAACACCCTGAGTTCTGCAAGCGGTTGCCTGACCTTGATCTTTACGGTGTTGCGTGATGCAGAGCCCAAGGTGACTAGATGAAGTAGCGCTTCCATATCTTCTGAAAGAATCTCATCGATCATTTGTGAATCTGGGGTGGGGTAATCCTCCAGATGGATGGAATGGTCGCCTGCATCAACCAGGTTGCGATAAATCTTCTCTGCAAGGAAAGGCATGATGGGTGCCAGTAGCTTGGTGAAGGTTAGCAGTACCTGATGCAGGGTTTGATAAGCTGCAAGTTTATCGGTGCCTTGCTCGGCTTTCCAGAAGCGCCTGCGGTTTCTGCGCACATACCAGTTGCTTACTTTGTCATCGATGAAGCGTTCAGCTTCTAGGCATAGTGCAGCAAGATCGTGATTTTCGAAGGATTTGCGAGCAAAGGCAATCAGTTTTTGCAGGTCTGAGAGAATCCATCGATCGATATCGGGTCGGTCTTTCAAAGGCACCTGGGGTGCATTGGGGTCGAACTTGTCCAACCTTGCGTAGTTGCAGAAAAACGCATAGGTGTTCCATAACTTCAGAAAAAAGCGTGCTCTTACTTCGTCTGCGGTTATAGGACCGAAGTTGATGTTGGTCGCAGGGTTTGTCCTGCAGAAAATCCAGCGGATGAGGTCTGCGCCCATTGGTGGATGCTTTTCCAACACTCCCTTGGAGTTCTTGATTTCGTACCCATCGTTGGCAGCTCCTTCGAAAGGGATGCTGTTGCCTTTGGATTTGTGCATCTCTTCGCCATTCTGGTCGCGCACCAGTGCATGGCCAAGCAGTACGTTAAAGGGCAGGCGATTGCTCATCATGGTGCTCATCGAAAGGATGGCATAGAACCAGTTGCGGAACTGGCCGGGGAAGCACTCGGTGATCAGGTCTGCTGGGAACCATTTCTCCCATTCTGCCTTATCACGATTATATCCCATGGTGGAATAAGGAACGATGCCTGCATCAAGCCATGGGTTGCCCACATCTTTGATACGGGTCATGAGGTTACCCGTTTTAGGATTACGAATTTTAACTTTATCGATGTAGGGGCGATGCGGGCTATGCCCTTCAAATTCATCCCAACCTTCGACAGCCCTGCTTTTTAATTCTTCCCGGGAACCGATCACTTCAAATTGATTAGGGTCTTTGTCATCGACCCAGATGGGAAGTGCAAGGCCCCAGAATCGTTTTTTCGAAATCATCCAATCGCCCATGTTTTTGAGCCAATCAAGCTCTCTTGCCCTGCCATTGATGGATTCGGGAAGGAAGTTGACATTCTGCACCAGATCCATGATTTCCTGGCGCCATGACATGCCAATGAACCATTCATCCACGGGCCTGAAAACGAGCTCAACACCTGTGCGCCAGCAATGGGGGTAGATGTGTGGGTATTCTTCGACAGCGACCAGCATTCCTTTTTCGCGGAGGTGAGCAAAGACTTTTTCCGCAGTAGAGCGCTCGGTGGCATCAAGACCAGCGAAGTCTCCGAAGGCGGGATAGAATTTCGCTTCATCATCAAGTGGAGCAATCGCAACCAAGCCGTTGGCCTTGCCCATGACATGATCGATATCACCACACCCGGGGGCGATATGAACAATACCCGTACCCTCGCCTGCGACGACATTCGGGTTGCCCTCGATATCACGGCCACCATCAATCACGCGATGGCACGAAACGCCACAGCGATCTAAAAGCAAAGGATCTGCAGGCAAACCACCCGCTTGGTTTTGGGCAGGCAGATGGTCGAATGGCCCGATGTATTCGAGTCCCACGAGGGCAGAACCTAGCTGGGTATCTTCAATATCGTAGCCACCCTGCTCCTTGAATATTTGTGCGATGGGTTTAAGCTTGGGCACTTGCTTGGGCCATGACCATTCAGCTTTGCCAAACCCTTCCTTGAATTCTTTCTCCAACCTTTGGAATTCGAGATTGGCCTTGGCGAACCAGTATGCTGCTCCATCCTTCTTGGCACGAACCTTCACATACTCAAGTTGCGGGTTGACTGCGCAGGCAACATTGCTGGTAAGAGTCCAGGGCGTGGTTGTCCAAACCAAGAGGTATTCGTTATCCCGGCCCTTGAGGGGCATTCGCACGAAGGGTGCCGCATGAACGGTAAGCTTTCTGCCTTCGACAACTTCCATCTGGCTGTAGGCGGTGCCCCCACGACCGCTCCAAGGCATCACATCGGAGCCACGGTAAATCAAACCGCGATCAAAGCACTTTTTTAGAAATGTCCAGATGGTGTAATTGTTTTCCTCAGACATGGTGAAGTAACTGCGTCTTTCATCCGCAGGCTTGGCCCAGTCTTCTTCTTTGTCCCAATCCATCCAATAGCCCAGGCGGATGGATTGATTGGTTTGTACTCGGGCAAACTTATTGACCCGATCCTTGCACATTTGCACGAATTTGGCGATCGAGCCTTCCTTGTCGCCTGGGATGAGGTTTTCAATGTCTCGTTTTGATTTCAGTCCGAGTTCTTTTTCGACTTCGACTTCCACCCACAATCCCTGGCAATCGAACCCGTTCTGGTAACGTAGTTTTCTGCCCAGCATTGCGTGGTAGCGTTGGAAGGCATCTTTGTAGGTACGGCCCCAGGCATGATGCACACCCATGGGATTGTTGGCGGTGATGGGGCCATCGAGGAATGACCAGGGTTTGCCTGCCTGGTTTTTTTTGCGCAGTTTCTCGAATGCCTGGGTGCGGTCCCAAAACAACTGTATCTCCCGCTCTTGTGCGGGGAAATCAACCTGAGTTTCAACCTTCTCGAACGGCATAATAACCTCAACTATCTGAGTTCATTGAATCCCTGTTTATCTTAGGAATATTCTGTTATCTTTGCATGTGGTATTAGTCTCAAAGATGGTTCCCTCTTCTGAAATACTGGATTTTCACTATCCTTTCCTTAAGAAACATCCTGCAAACTTTCTTCCCGGGGAAACCATCATGAAACCATTGCGCATAGCAGTTTTGTTGAGCGGATCAGGTACTACCATGCAAAACCTGATTGATCTTTCCCGGGCCGGCAAACTGCCTGTTGAAATCGTACTTGCTGTTTCTGACAGGCCAAATATCAAAGGTCTTGAAAGGGCAGAGCTTGCAGGGATTCCTGCCGAAGTTGTCAAGCGCGACCAGTGCGCCAGCCTTCAGGAATTCAGCCAGCGCATTTTCGGCTGGTGCAGGCAGTTCAAAGCCGACCTCGTTGTCATGGGGGGCTTCCTTCGCCTCATCCAGATTCCTGAAGATTTTCAAAACAAAGTCATGAATATTCACCCTTCGCTTATCCCTTCTTTTTGTGGCAAGGGGTATCATGGCTTGAAGGTTCATGAAGCAGTGATCAACTATGGGAATAAAGTTACAGGCTGTACCATTCACTTTGCAGATAACCAGTATGATACCGGCCCGATCATCCTGCAAAAAACTGTTCCTGTCCTTGATGATGACACCCCCGAAATCCTGATGCGCAGGGTTTTTGAAGAAGAATGCAAAGCCTATCCCGAAGCTATTCAATTGTTTGCCCAAGGAAAGCTTCAAGTGAATGGCAGAAGAGTGCGAATCTTAAAATAATTTATTGGAGATGGGGAAATGGGTTCGAGCAACAGGGCCATCGTTAGAATTCATGCCCGCGAGATTTTAGACAGCAGGGGCAGGCCTACCGTCGAGGCTGAAGTTCATACCGTTTCCGGATGTGTGGGCAGGGCCAGTGTTCCATCTGGTGCAAGCACAGGCACCCACGAAGCCTTGGAGCTTCGCGATAAAAACCCTTCCCGCTACCAGGGCAAAGGCGTTCTCAAAGCAGTTCGAAATATTGTCGAAACCATCTCCCCCTCGCTTCAAGGATTAGATTGTGTAGAGCAGGAAAAAATCGATCGCAAGATGATCGCACTCGATGGCACGGAAAACAAAGCTAATCTGGGTGCCAATGCCATTCTTGCGGTTTCTCTTGCAAGCGCACGGGCAGCTTCAGAAAATCTGAGAATCCCTCTTTGGAAACACCTCGACCAAGACAATGTCGCACGCATGCCCATGCCCATGGTCAACATGATCAGTGGTGGCCTGCATGCAGGCAAGAACCTCGACTTCCAGGATTTCCTTTTTCAACCTTCCAAAGCTACCTCTTATTCCCAGGCGCTTGAGCAAATTGTTGCAATCTATAACAATCTGGGCGCCTTGCTTAACAAGCATGGGCACGAAGGCACTCTGGTTGGCGATGAAGGGGGCTATGGCCCAAAGCTTCAAGGAGAACGCGAGGCCCTTGATTTTCTACTTCTTGCCATGGAGCGCACCAACATCAAAGGCACCATCGCACTGGATGTTGCTTCCAGCCATTTCTTTCAACTGGGCCAATACCACCTCGAAGGCAGAACTCTTTCTCCGGACAAGATGGTGGGCTTGCTAGAAGATCTTGTTGCAAATTATCCGATCGCAAGCATCGAGGATGGTTGTGCGGAAGATGATTGGATAGGCTGGCAGGAAATGACCCGAAGGCTTGGGGGTAGGATTCAGCTGGTGGGGGATGATTTTTTTGTCACCAATCCCCAGAGGCTTTTCAAAGGCATCCGCGAAAATGCAGCCAATGCTGTCTTGATCAAGGTCAATCAAATCGGTTCCCTTACCGAAACCTTTGAAGTGATCCGTATGGCGAGAAAACATGGATTTAAAGCTGTAGTTTCTGCTCGGAGTGGCGAAACCGAGGATGATTTTTTGGCAGACCTTGCAGTTGCGAGTGGCTGTGGGCAGATTAAAGTGGGCAGCGTTGCCCGAAGCGAACGGCTTGCCAAATATAATCGACTGCTTCGAATTGAGGAAGAAATGGGCGGCAAGGGCCCCTATGGTGCAATTTAGTGGTACCTTTGGGGGTAGGTTTACCCTTTAAAAGTGCTTTAAATCCAGCGAATCCGCCTTGCAACAACTCCTTAAGTTGTCATACTAGAATAACATTCCATTGGAAGCATGAGATTTTTTCATTATGCCAAGGTTCGTCTTTTTATTCTTGGGTATCTACTTGCTGCAGGGTGTGACTTGGGCGCAAACCCCTGAGGACCACTTTGAAAAAAAAGTGCGTCCGCTTCTTTTAGAGCGGTGTGTCAAATGTCATGGCCCAGAAACCTCCCGGAGTGATTTAAGGCTTGATTCTTATGAAGGTGCCATCAAAGGTGGTAAACGAGGTGCAACTCTAATTCCGAATGCACCTGTAGAATCGCTTTTATTGAAAGTGGTGCGCAGGCAGGGCGATTTAAAGATGCCCCCTGATGCCCCCCTTTCAACTAGAGAAATCAGCGATCTTGAATTATGGATCAAGCAGGGTGCTATCTATCCTAAATCAAATAAAATCGCCAAGGGTACCGCAGAGCATTGGTCTTTCCAGCCTCTCAAACAACCTAGTGTTCCAAAAGTCAATAATAGCGCATGGGTTCGTAATCCCATCGATGCCTTCATTCTTTCGAAGTTGGAAACAGCAGGTATCGTACCTTCGAAGCAGGCTGATAAGCCTACTCTTATCAGGCGGGTCTGTTTTGATTTGACCGGCCTGCCTCCCACGCTTTCTGAAAGTGCGCTTTACCTTGCGGATGAATCTGCCAACGCCTATGAGAACATGGTCAACCGTTATTTGGCCTCACCCGCTTATGGTGAACGCTGGGGGCGTCATTGGCTTGATGTTGCACGCTATTCGGATTCCAACGGATTGGATGAAAATGTTGCACATGGAAACGCTTGGCGCTACCGCGATTATGTCGTGCAATCATTCAACAATAACATGCCTTACAACCAATTCATTCGTGAGCAGATTGCAGGCGACTTGCTTCCCTTTAAGTCCGATTTCGAAAAACATTCACACTTGATTGCGACTGGTTATCTTACCTTGGGTCCCAAGGTTCTTGCGGAGGTTGACAAGAAAAAAATGGAAATGGACATCATCGATGAACAGATCGATACCATGGGGAAGACCTTCCTTGGTTTGACTCTGGGATGTGCGAGATGCCATGATCATAAGTTTGATCCCATTCTTACTGCTGATTATTATTCCCTTGCCGGGGTTTTTAAAAGCACCAAGACCATGGAAAGCTTTGTGACGATAGCGAAGTGGAATGAGAACCCCTTGGCCAGTGAAAAAGAAACGGCACAATTGAAAGAGCATGCCGATAAGGTAGCTGAATCAAAAAAGAAGACTGATGATTTTTTGGAAGAGCAACGCAAGGAGTTGGTTACGGAGAAAAAGCTTGCTGCAGACAAAAAACCCACCCCCAAGGAAATCGAGGCGCTGCTTAAGGATGAGCCTAAAGCCAGCTTGAAGAAGTTGCGAGATGCAACTGCCGCGCTCGAAAAAGCTACCCCAGAACTTCCCAGTGCCATGGGTGTTACCGAAGGAAAAGTAAGCGATGTTGCCATTCATATCCGTGGCAACACCGATCGATTGGGCAAAGTGATGCCTAGGGCGGTCCCAGTTGTTTTGTCCAAGGCCAATGCTCCTGCTTTTCCCGAAAAAGCCAGTGGCAGGCTCGAGCTTGCCAACTGGATAGCTTCTCCCTCCAACCCGCTTACTTCACGGGTGATGATCAACCGTGTTTGGCGCTGGCATTTTGGCCGGGGCATTGTTCCCACCCCTGATAACTTCGGATTGCTTGGCACCAATCCCACCCACCCAGAACTTCTTGACTGGCTTGCCTCTGAGTTCATCCAATCTAATTGGTCTGTTAAAGATCTTCATAAAACTATTATGTTTTCCAATACCTATAAACAGGCTTCCACCTTGGTTCCCTCCAGCGATGAGAAAGATTCATCCTGCAGCCTTTACTGGCGCTTTGTTCCCAAGCGACTTGAGGGCGAGGTACTCCGCGATTCCCTACTTGCAGTTTCTGGCCAGTTGGATAAAACCATGGGTGGTTCTCTTCTTCAGGTTAAAAATCGGGCGTTCTTTTTTGACCATACCTCTAAGGATATGACCAAGTACGACTCCAATAGACGCAGCCTTTATCTTCCCGTGGTGCGTAATAATCTTTTTGTGGTCTTTTCTCTTTTCGATGGTACTGATGCCGCTGTTCCCAATGGCGACCGGGCCAATACCACCATTGCACCCCAGGCTTTATTCTTTCTTAACTCTAAATTAGTACTTGATGCTGCAGAGTCCTTGGCGCAAATATCAATCCAGAAAGCCCCCACTCAGGAAGCTCAAATTTTTTATCTCTATCAGAATATTCTCGGGAGAAGCCCAACCCTTGAAGAAGCAAACAGGGCGAAAGATTTTGTTCTTCAGGCGCTTAAACTTTCTGAAAATAACCCGGTCAAAGCTATGGCTGCCTTGGCACAGATACTCGTTTCTTCCAATGAATTTGTAACCTTGCGCTAATTAGGGAAGCTATTATGTACTACCCCAGTCGAAGAGAAGCGCTCAGGCAATCTGCGGTCGGATTTGGCTCTATAGCCCTTGCTGGCCTGCTTGCAGACCAAACCAAAGCTGCGGTTATTGACCCGCTTGCAGTCAAGCCACCCCATTTCACCCCTAAAGCCAAGCGCATGATTTTTCTCTTTATGAAGGGCGGCCCCTCTCACGTTGATACTTTCGAACAGAAGCCGCTCCTTGATCGCGACCATGGCAAGCCCTTCCCCTACGATAAACCTAAAATCCAGTTTGCCCCCACCGGGAACCTTCTTAAGTCACCTTGGAAGTTCAGCCCTCATGGGCAGTGCGGCCACATGGTTAGCGAGCTTTTTCCCAATGTTGCAAAGCATGTGGATGATATCTGTTTTCTACATGGGTTGCATGGGACCAATGCGGCGCATGGCGGGGCACTCTTAAAGTTACATACGGGAAGTGATAATTTCGTGCGCCCTTCCATCGGTTCATGGGTTACCTATGGGCTTGGTTCCGAGAATTCTTCGCTGCCTGGTTTTGTTACTATCTGCCCGACCTTGGCGCATGGCGGGGTCACCAATTGGGGCTCCGCTTTTCTCCCCGCAGCATACCAGGGTACACCCCTTGGTAATGCTTCGGTTTCTTCCAAGAATGCCCGAGTGGCATTCATCAAAAATGATAAAGTCTCGTCACAATTGCAACAGTTGCAATTGAATGCGTTACAAAAAGCCAATCGCGAATTCATGGATACCACCGGGCCAGATCAGGCGCTCGAAGGAAGAATTGCTTCTTTTGAGTTGGCATTCCGCATGCAAAATGAAATGCCCAAGGCAGAAGATCTTTCGCAGGAATCCGAAGCCACCCGTGCTCTTTATGGCCTTAATGATCCCATCACCGAGAATTTCGGCAGGCAATGCCTAATGGCTCGCAGGTTCTTGGAGCGGGGCGTTCGTTATGTTCAGGTTTCTCATAGTGATGCTTTTGTGCAATGGGATCAGCATGGCGATTTGAAAAAAGGCCATACCAAAAACGCACTTGAAGTTGATCAACCCATCGCTGCGCTTCTTTATGATCTTAAGCAACGGGGCTTGCTGGAAGATACTCTTGTTTGGTGGGGCGGGGAGTTTGGCAGAACGCCTACTGCCCAAGGCAGTGGCGATGGCAGGGATCACAACCCTGAGGGTTTCACCATGTGGCTTGCGGGCGGCGGGGTCAAGGGTGGGTACTCACATGGCGCCACCGATGATTACGGTTTCTTTGCGGAAAAAGGCAAGGTTCATATTCATGATATGCATGCCACCATCCTTCATTTGATGGGTCTTGATCATGAAAAGCTTACCTTCAAACATGCTGGTCGCGACTTCCGCCTGACTGATGTGCATGGCAGAGTTATCGACGAGATAATCGCCTAGACTTGGAGAGCAAAAAGGGGTCAGGTCTCTTTTTCCAGTTCTTAACACTTTGCGTAGTGAGACAAAAAGGGGTCAGGTCTCTTTTTCCAGTTCTTGACATTCTATGTGCTGGAAAAAGAGACCTGACCCCTTTTTGTCTTCATTCCTGTTTTGGGCGGCCTTTAGGCCGAAGAGTTGATTCCAGTTTAAGTCGCTTGGCTATGGATCCCGCCCAACTTGCGTCACCTAGGGGCTGACCGCGATGGGCACAACGGCGAACTGCTTCCAGTTCTTTTTCCGTCAACGGTTGATTGACCCGTTCAACCCAATTAGGCAATCGCGAAATGGGCCATGCAGATAGCAGTTTGGGGTTTAGTTCAGACTTCTGTAACCATCGCCACAACGATCCCCACCGCCAATCTTCTGCGGCTGATACCAATCCGCTGCGGTGTGCATTTCGCTCGACATAGCGACATACCACAAGAAAATGGTCATCGTCTTGAATGGGAAAACTTTTGTATCGTTGTTGATAAACATGCCCAAATCCACTTGTGTGATGGTGAGCATGGTAACGCATAGTATGTGTCCCGCCAACCCACTTCATGAAACGGCTCATTTCGCCATCCACCAGCGGACGAAGGACCAGATGATAGTGATTCGGCATCAACTGATAACTAAACAATTCTACCCGATACCGTTCTAAACCTTCGGATAGAATCTTCTCGAAAGCGAAATAGTCACCTTCTTTTTGGAAAATGGTAGCTTTCAGGTTTCCGCGATTGAGGGCGTGATACAGTCCGCCCGCTTCATCTGCGCGTGGTGGTCGTGGCATTTTAACAGAATATCACCCTGCCCAATCTGTGTAAAGACTTATGACATCTATTTCTATCTTTTTGATCTTTTTCCAGTTCTTAACACTAAGCGCTGGAAAAAGAGACCTGACCCCTTTTGCGTTAATCGCCTAGACTTGGATGTTGCCTACTTGGAAGGAAGAACCATCTTCGTAGAGAAGAAGTTTTTCTGGCCAGCGAAGTGCAGCAAGGCGGGTGACATATTTTCCTTGGAAGTCTGGATTCGTTCGTTCGCGCCAACGCCCACCTACTGAATAGTCGATGCACATTGAAAAACCCGGCCCAAGGGCTTGTTCAGCCATGTGGTCTTCAAAAAGTTGGTTGCCTGTGGGTAGGCCTGGCACCATGGTGCGCCAGTAATGGCCAAAAACACAGAAGGGTTGTGCCTTGTAATCCATCCACCAGCGTTTGCGTTCTTGCTTGCGGATTTTGCCATTGGCTTCGAACGGCCTTGGTGCGCGTTGTTCGGGGCCACTGGTAAGCACTTTCAAGGGATTATGATTCTGCCTGCGCAACCCGCGATCGATGTTGTCCATTGTGGGATGGCTTTCGATTTCCCGGTCGATACGAAGCATATGCCTTTCGAAGGTTTCTAACGAACAGGGGTCGTTGCGGATAAGTTCGATGCAGGAATTATCCCAGCATGCATGGACAACCCTTAGGTCTTCTCTTTCCAAAGCTACGGGAAGTTTCTTGAAAAACTTTACCATCTCTTCGCGCTCTGTCTGATTGGCCGCAACTTGGGGATGGATGGTGGAAGTGTTATCGAGCGATTCGGTCTTACCCGAGATCCATGCGTTACCTTGCTTGGTTAGCCCACGCAGAATATTCATTTCATGGTTACCCAGAATACACTGGGCAACGCCTGCCTGGATTAAGCTTTGTACCTTGCGTACAACTGCGGGGCTATCGGGGCCTCTATCAACTAAATCGCCTACAAATGCCAAGCTTCGGCCTTGGGGATGGCCTGTTGCGGTATAGCCCAAATGCGCCAGCAATTCGTTCAATGCTTCTGCTTCGCCATGCACATCCCCGATGATATCAATGGGGCCGGCGGGCAACTTTTGGATCAGGGGTGTATCAGTATCAGGCCTGCTCAAAACAAGCTCCTAAGCTTCAATCCACAAGAGACTTGCAATATTAGAGATGATATCGAATCAATGGGGTATAGGTAAAGCTTGGTTTAAATAATGATCAAAAAGTTGGCAAAGAGCGCTTTTCTCCCCATAAAAATAATTTTTACTTTTTTTGGGATGAAAACCCTTTTCAAGCGATATTCTCTTGGAATGAAACTTGAAGAACTGCAACGATTTCTTGAACAACATGAAAAAAGCCTCATCCTTTATGCCAGGCAATGGTGTAACACCCCCGAAGATGTGGTTCAG
>RFZJ01000056.1 GCA_009920765.1 Planctomycetota bacterium
TGTGCCCTGTTCGACAAGGAGGTCGAGTTTGGCAATTCGCTGGCGCATACGCCATAAATTGATATTTGCATTCTGCCTAACCGCTGGAATTATCATCCTGTTGTTGGGTGGTACGTTACAGGGATTATGGTCGTATTATCTTACGATGAACAGTATTCGTGGGAATGTGGCGGAATTAAAAACAGCGGAAGAGTTAAAAAGCGCATTGGCGAAAATGACCGTCCCCGGAGATCTAGGGAAATTGTTGGATGAGCCTGAAAAATTGCACCGGGATATTACACAGGCATTGCAAAAAATACTCGAATACGAGGTTTTCCTACGCGATTCCCAATCATTCCTAGTGATGAAAAATGAAGATACCCATGAAAAGCAGGTCCTTGCCGGCCTTCGCTCGGATTTGAATGCTTTTCAAACCCTTGCCGAGAAATACCATGAACCGCGTGTAACAGGGCCAGGCGATAAGTTTTCCCAACACCCCATCATTGAACCTTTGCGCACTCTCATCACCAAAATTGAAAAAGACAGCGCATTGCTCCGGGATAAAATCTACGATGACCTTGATCACAGTATTAATGATTCCAGAAGGCATTACCAGATAAGCTTGTGGATCATTGTGCCTTCGAGTGGTTTTGGCCTTTTACTTATGGCAGCATTGTTGCATTCCTTTTATGGTTGGATTTTTTATCCCATTCGTGATCTTGAAGCTGGTGTAAGCCTGCTCGCCCGCGGCGATTTCAACCATCGCATCGAAGTTAAAAGTGGCGATGAGATGGAATCACTTGGCCAGGCTTTTAATGAAATGACTCGAAGGCTTCGTGAATTATATACCGATCTAGCCAGGCAGGTGAATGAACGAAGCAGACAGTTGGTGCGTTCTGAAAGGCTTGCAAGCGTCGGTTTCTTGGCTGCGGGGGTCGCCCATGAAATCAATAATCCAATCGCTGGAATTGCTTTTTGTTCAGAAGCATTGGAATCACGCCTGAAGGAATTGACCATTTTGGCGAACAAGTCGACTGGGCAGGACAATCATCCCTGTATTGTTGATTTTGCTAGGTATTTGAAACTGATCCAGGAAGAGGCTTTCCGCTGTAAGAACATCACGGAAAAACTTCTTGATTTTAGCAGAACCACGGAGCACAAACGTGAAGCTGTCAGCCTGCCCAAGCTCGTTCAATCGGTATTGGATGTGACCGCACATCTGCAGAATTCCAAAGGTAAAAAAATTGAAATAAAAGAAGAACAATCTGCAAAAGCTTGGATTAATGCAGAAGAAATCAAGTCGGTTATTCTGAACCTGATCGTTAACGCCCTGGACAGCATGGATGATGGTGGAATTCTAACGATAGTCATCAGGGAAAAAGACGGCCAAGCCGAGCTTGCAATTAAGGACACGGGGATTGGCATGAATCAGGAAGTCCTTGAAAATATTTTCGAGCCATTCTTCACACAGAACCGCACAGGCAAGGGTACGGGATTGGGGCTTACCATAAGCCATAAGATCATTCAGCAGCATGGTGGCGAAATCGAAGCTTCTAGCGAAGGTCCGGGAAGAGGAAGTGTTTTCACAATCCGGCTGCCTCTTCATCCCATGGCTTCCTTAAAAACAAATGAATCAATGCGTAGAGATGGTGTTTCTTCAGGTCAGCCTTTGCTGGTTAGTGCCTGATTGTTTTGGATAGTTTTACCTTTATAAGGTGTGATGAATTATGAGCATGAACGATTCGTACAACCAACAGGTGGCAGCAAGTCCAAAAGCAACTTCCAATAGTTTACGGGTACTTTTTGTCGATGACGAAAAGTCACTTCAGGAATTCATGCGAACCGAGTTGCCTAGGATGGGGCACGAAGTAACCGTATGCCCTGACGGCAAGACGGCATTGAAAGTTTTGGAGAAGGCAAGCTTTGATGCAGCCTTGTTGGATTTGCGCATGCCGGGTTTATCTGGGATTGATGTGCTTGAACATTTGAAAAAGGTTGCACCTGATACAGAAGCGGTGGTGATGACAGGCCATGCCAGCATGGAAACGGCTATTGAAGCAGTTAGATTAGGCGCTTTTGATTACATCACCAAGCCCTGCAGGCTGGCAGAAATCGAAACGGTATTACTTAAAATCATAGAGAAGCGGGATTTGAAGAACAAGAATCTGGCGTTACAAAACAGGGTTCAGGCCGCAGAGGGAAGTTCGGTACTTATCGGGAAATCTCCCGGAATGAGTGCGGTGCAGAAATTGATCTCGACGGTAGCCCCTTCGGATTCAACGGTTTTGATCCTGGGTGAAACTGGCACCGGAAAAGAATTGGTTGCACGAACTCTTTGGAAGCAAAGTTCCCGTGCTGACAAGCCATTTGTCCCGGTGAATTGCGGTGCCCTATCTGAAAATCTTGTTGAAAGTGAATTGTTTGGGCATCGAAAGGGCTCTTTCACCGGCTCCGATCGCGATCATAAGGGGTTGTTTGAAGTAGCAAACGGGGGAACGCTTTTCCTTGACGAAGTGGGGGAATTAAACAAGAACATCCAAGTAAAGTTATTGCGGTTTTTGGAGTCGGGTGAAATTCGAAGAGTGGGGGAATCAGAACCTTTCCGCACCGATGTAAGGGTTTTGTGCGCCACCAACAGAGATCTAAGGCAGTTGATCAAGGCAGATGATTTTCGTGAAGATCTTTACTTCAGGATCAACACTTTTGAAATCCGACTTCCTGCTATGCGAGATCGCAGGCCGGATATTCCAGAATTGGCTAAACACTTGCTTTCCAGGGCGATTCGCAAACCCTTGGATCAATGCCAGAACTTGATTACGCCTGAAGCCATCGATGTGCTATTGGAGCATACTTGGCCTGGGAATGTTCGTGAACTTGCGAATGTGATGGAATATGCAAGCATTATAGCTGCGGGTGAAACAATCCTCCCCGAGCATTTGCCCAACCACCTGCGTGACGCCTCGAGGGGGGTACCAGTCCTTTCTTTGGCACAAAACACCCACCCCGTTTCTCGAACCCTGGAGCAAATTGAAATGGAACACCTGCTCAGGGTGCTGGAAAAACATCAAGGCAATAAAGGTGCCGCTGCTGCAGAATTGGATATCAGCCTTAAGACCCTTTACAACAAATTGAACAAGTTCCAGGAATTGGAACAGCGCAGGATGGTTGGTTAACATGAGTTTTTAAGTTGGGGCTTTAAGAAGGGTTGAGTATGGAATATTTTGCTTACGCCTGCCTGGTGATGTTTGTAATCATCAATGTACTTGCCTGGAAGCAATCAGGTGGCATGGTAAAGATTTCATCCTTTGGGAAGCGAACATCCAAACCTGAGAATCTTTCTAAATTCCAGAAGTTTTTGGTTTTGATCAAGGGTGTAAACCTGCCCTGTAAACCAAACGAAGGGAATCCCCTTGATCATGGAATGCAGTACGAAAAACATCAGTACCAAGGTTCGCAGGGGCAGTTGGAATCCTGGTATATACCACGTGCTGGCTCCAGCAAAATAGTGCTGCTTTTCCATGGATATGTGCGTAACAAAGCGACTTTATTAAATGAGGCCCGCATTTTTCACAAGCTTGGATATTCTTGTTTGATGGTCGATTTCCCGGGTTCCGGTGATTCGCATGGAAGCCATACTTCCATAGGCTACAATGAATCGAATGATGTACTAAGCAGTTTGAATTATGCCAGAGAACATTGGCCGCAGAAACGGCAAATCTTGTATGGTTTCTCGATGGGGGCTGCTGCAATCCTTCGTGCAGCTAAATTGCATCATCTGGAAGTGGATAAGATCATTCTGGAGTCGCCTTTCACCACTTTGGTGGAAACGGTGGGCGCCCGCTTTAAAGCCATGGGCATTCCCCCTTATCCCCTGGCACATCTTCTGGTTTTCTGGGGCAGCGTTCGATTGGGCTACAATGGTTTTACCTACAACCCAATAAAATATGCCAAAGATATTAAAAGTCCTGTTCTTCAAATGCATGGAACAATTGATCGCAGGGTACCTTTGGTCAGGGCTCTAGAATTGCACCAAAACCTCCGGGTTGAAAAAACCTTTGTGGAATTTGAAGGTTGTGGGCATGAATCGCTTGCAACCAAAGAACCTGAAAAATGGCGCACCGCTGTTGACAATTTCTTGAATGATGCAAGTCAACCATTCTTGCGTAGGGCAGCTTAAGCCTCTGAATTTCACACTTAACGCAACCACCAACCTGGATAATAAAAAGGTTGGTAAGGCACTATCGGTCCGTAAATACTAATATTTGGGTTGTACCAGGACCACTGTGGAGGCACTACATAAACAGGTTGCACGACTACTGGTTGTACGACTACTGGCAGTGGCGAAATAAAATTGTAGGGGTAACGGTAGGCAATCCGGTTGGGGTAATAAAAATTGTTGATTGGAAAGCCATTGTTGATATTAAAATAACTCCCTGATCTTAAATTGTAGGATGTCAGGCTGAAGGATGTGCCACTAAATTGGGAATAGGGAGAGCCATAAAATGAACCATAAGGCCCGAAAAATTGTGCTTGCGAAACATTGGCACCCAGCAATGCTGCTAAAATTCCCAACGGAAACAAAAATTGTCGCACGGGTATCTCCTTGAAAATCAATTTCTTTCCTATGAATGAAACGATTAAAGGGATTATTCCTTGCGCAATAATCTCGGTTATTTTAGTGATTTACAAAATCAGCGCTTTTAAAGGTGTTTAAGGGCTTTTCCTGGGTTTGCTAATAATCTTTTCAAACCATGCTTGCACTTTTTTTCGTTCTTCCAACTCCTTTAGCACCCATTTATCAGAGTGGTTGGGGAAGGGAAGATCCAAGAAAGTAAAATCACCTGAAACTTTGTTGCTTGTCAAAAAATCACGCGCTTTTTGTACCGAGACTTCATGGCTTATAAATGCTGACCGGCCTCCAAGCCTTTGCCAGCGCAATAACGCAGATTCTTGATCGCTATCCTTGTATGGCCATTTGGTTACACCATCAATATGCGAATGGCAAATCAACCCTTTCCAAAGTTTTGCGATTTCATTATTTCTTAAACCGATATAACTGCAGGCAATGCTCCCGCGGGAAAACCCCGCAAGAATAATATTATCTGCATCTCCTTGGTATTGTTCGCAGATGTTTTTTACGCTTCTAAGGGTGTATTCAACAGTTGCATCGGGATCGCCCCACCAGTTGCTTGCGTTTTGTTTGTTTTTGGAATCAATAAAGGGAAGGCAGGCCCATATTGCATTGCGACCCTTTGTAATTCCATAACCCAGAGAGCAACCATCCACGGTTCCCAAAGAAACATCACCAAGATTATTCTTGTAGCCACCGTTGCCTGCAAACTCGATTATCACAGGCCATTTGCTTTTTGCTGTCCAGTTTTCAGGAAGATAAAGGGCATGATGGATGGCGGTATTTTTTTCCTCGGGCCAGTTATGTTTGATCCTTTTGCCTGCGCCTGGTATTCCTTCGATCATTTTTGGAACCACAATATCCGAGGGGATATTGTTCAGGTTGCTGTTCTTTTCACTTGCTTGAACAACCAAGGTAATCCATGACAAAAAAGTTGCAAAAACTGCGGCAAAAATCTTCATTATTTACCTTTGGCTTTGATTGCCTCGCGCATTTTCTTTTCTGATTCTGGGCCCCAATAACCACAATCTAATTCCAAGAACAATGATGTGTAGGGAATTGCAAGGGGTGTTTTGATGATCAACACCTTGAAGGTTTTTCCGGCTTTATCAAGCTTGGCAATAATATCTTCATGCGGTAATGATTCCACTTTGCGATCTTTAAGCAAGGATTTTAATTCTTGGCGAAATGAATCAATTCCTTTAGCATCGGCCTCTGGCACAAAAGGTAGTTCACTATCCAAATGAATTATTGGCCTGATATGGTTTGATTTTTCAACCATTTCAAATACCGTTTTTACAACTTCCAGATGATTAGACCGGGTAGCTATGGTTTCTATCCCTGCACCACTTTGCAACGGATAAGCGGAATCTGCGATTACGATCCAGTTACGGTGCCCCATCCTTGGCAGTTCCGCTTTCAAGGTTTGTTTCCAATCCTTTTCGTCTCCGAAGGAAAACGCACATAGGGACAAAACTAAAATGAGACTGGTAGTACGCACGTGAATGCTCCTGCTTGGAATGAAATCAGCAAATTACAATAAGATAATCATCTCAATTTCACTGCTTCGGTTCTATAATAAATGTGAGAATCTTCTATCAAAACTGTATGCACCTATTTAAAATTAAATCTGGTGTATAATTCTATTCATGGAAGAAAGGGGCTATAAAATGCGAATTGCGATGTGGTCTGGCCCTAGAAACCTTTCTACTGCCATGATGCGCTCTTTTGGCAGCAGGCATGATTCTTTTGTCACCGATGAACCCTTTTACTCCCACTATCTAAAAACTTCCCAGCTTCCACATCCAGGTGCCGCAGAGGTTATCAAGACGCATGAATCAGACTGGCACAAAGTAGTTGAATGGCTTACCGGCCCCATACCTGAAGGAAAGACTATCTGGTATCAGAAGCATATGGCACATCATCTTCTGCCCGGCATGGATTGTGATTGGATGGGGGGTCTTACCCATGCGTTTCTAATACGCGATCCATACGATGTAGTTGCTTCGCTTACTGAATTCATAACTTATCCCACACTTAGAGATACAGGATTCCCCCAGCAGGAAGCCTTGATTGAATCGGTCAAAAAAGCCACCGGGAAAATCCCCCCAATCATTGACTCCAAAGATTTGCAGTCGAACCCCAAGGCCATATTAACGAAACTTTGCGAAAGCCTTGGTATTCCCTTCCAAGAAGCGATGCTCTCTTGGAAGCCTGGCATTCATCCCACGGATGGCTGTTGGGCCAAGCACTGGTATGCCAAGGTTGCTTTGACCACTGGGTTTAATTCTCCCAAGGAAAAGCGAAGCGTTCAGCCCATGGAATTGGAACCCATCCTGATAGGCTGCAAGGAAATTTATCAGCGCATTTACAAACTTCGTATCACTGCTTGAAAGATGCCACATGCTGCAAAAATTCAACGATCTTAACAAGGATCTTATCGTAAACATCAATGGTAGGTTGGTGCATCGTGATCAAGCTGGGGTTAGCCCCTTTGATTCCGTGGTGCAGGGGGGTGATGCTGTTTGGGAAGGCCTTCGGCTTTATAAAGGCCGTATTTTCAGGCTTTATATGCATCTTGATCGATTGGCGGATAGCGCCCGGGCACTTGCGTTTGCTGAAATTCCCACGCATGAACATATCGTTTCTGAAATCCGCAAGACGCTTGAAGCCAACCAAATGAATGATTCAGTGCATTTAAGATTAACCCTTACTCGTGGAGTCAAATACACCAGTGGCATGGATCCCAGACTCAACACCAAGGGGCCCACGCTTATTATTCTGGCTGAACATAAGGCTCCGGTATACGACAAAACCGGCATCAAATTAATCACCAGCACTTTTCGCAGGCCAACCGGTGAAGTTCTTGATCCCCGAATCCATCACAATAATCTTCTTAATTCCATTCTTGCAAAAATCCAGGCAAATGCAGCAGGTGCAGACGATGCAATGATGCTTGATTCGCGCGGCTTTATTGCAGAAACAAACGCCACCCATGTTTTCTTTGTCAGGGGCAAGGAAATTATGACCCCATTCACCCACGCCTGCCCGGAAGGGATTACACGGGGTGCAGTGTTAGATCTTTGTGTACAACATCGAATTCCCTATGAAATCCGGGATATCAGTATCGCAGAAGCTTATAGGGCGGATGAAATGTTTTGTACAGGCACCATGGGTGAAATCGCACCTGTTCTCGAACTCGATGGACGTAAAATAGGCGCAGGTATTCCTGGGCCCGTTACTCTATTTCCTATTCAAAAGTTGTGTATTTCTCTCTTTTTACTGGACGCACATGTTGCCAGGAATAGCTTCCATATTGCAAGTATTGTAGCTTTTTCTTTGCCCTGCTTTAAAAAATCCCTTAGGATCTTTGTTGTGGTAAAGAAATGATGAAACTATCATCTTCCCGCCTTTTGAAAAGAATCAAACTGAGGTAGTAATGCGTAAGATTCCATTTTTAGTGTTGTTTATTTTCGCTTGCATGATGATGGTGCCCATGGGGGCCAATGCTCAGAAGGCAGTACCTTTTCCTACGAATGCGGGGGCGCCCACCTTAAAACCCATTTTCCCTTCCGGGGCAAAACGTGGAAGTTCAATCACTCTGAATCTAATTGGTACCAATCTTGCAGGCCCCATTAAGTTTCTTTCTTCCTTTCCATGCAAGGCATCCATTCCAACTGAGAATAACAATGGCAAGGATGCTGCAAAGATTGCAGTGAAACTTGAAATTGATCCAAACGCACCTGTTGGCTTTCATACCATTCGCATCGGAACTGCAAAGGGGATTTCTAATACTCGTATCTTTTGCATAGATGATCTTCCTGAAGTTTTGGAAGTTGACACAAACAAAAACAAGATGACCCCCCAGGTAGTTACTTTGCCTTGTGTGGTTTCGGGAAAGATTGATGCTGAATCAAACGACTATTACAAAATCAGCGTCAAGGCTGGGCAGGAAGTCAGTTTCGAGGCATTAGGCAGAAGATTGGGGGGTACCATTGATCCACAGATCAACTTGATCGATCCCAAGACCATGCGGGAACTGCCTAAGAGTCATAGTAATGATTCGCCTGGTGCGCAAACTGATCCCAGGCTGCGTTATGTCTTTCAAAAAGATGGTGATTACCTGGTTGAAGTGCGGGATGTAAGTTATCGAGGTGGGGATGATTTTCACTACAGGTTACGCATGGGCGATTTCCCCCTGGCTACATCTCCAATACCAATGGCAATGAAGCGTGGTACCAAAGGGAATGTAAATTTTGCAGGGCCTGCTGTAGAGACTGCGATGCCACAGGAAGTTGTTGCTCCGCAGGATCCATTGATTGATAGTATCTGGATTGCACCTAAGGGAAAGAGTGGACTTACAGGCTGGCCTGTTTGCCTATTACTTTCCGACCTAGATGAATCCATGGAACTCGAACCCAACAATGATCCCGCCAAGGCAAATAAGATGGCCATTCCTTCTGCAATAACTGCCCGCTTATTGGAAAAAGGTGATCTCGATCATTTTTCTTTCTCTGCCAAGAAAGATCAACGACTGATTATCGAAGCCACCACTCAGGATCTTTATTCCCCCACGGAAGTGTACATGGCCTTAAAAGATGCCAAGGGTGCAAAGCTTGCAGAGACCAATCCCACGGGTGCAAGTCGATTTGATTTCAAGGCCCCTGCAGATGGTGATTACACTATTGCTGTTGAGCATCTGCATTTATGGGGTGGACCAGCTGAAATCTACCGGCTTAGTATCACGAATTATGAACCCGGGTTCGACCTTTCGATTGGTGGAGATCATTTTGATGGCCCTGCAGGCGCACCGTTTTCGATTCCTGTTAATGTAACCCGCAGGGATTATGCAGACACGATTGAAGTTTCCGTCGAGGGGACCAAGGGCATTACTGGGAAACTTAGCATTCCCAAAGGACAGCCTGCGCAACCCGGTCAACCTGCGGGAAACCTCAACTTTGAAATCGATGAATCGGTGGCTGTTGGCCCTCAACTGATTCGTATTGTTGGTACTGCTACCATCAATGGCAAGCCTTACAAGACTTATGCAAGTGTTCGGGGTGCGATGAGCACTTCGCTTGCCGGGTTGCCAATTCCCCCACGAACTTACTGGAATGAAATTGCTCTGGGAGTTTTGCAAAGGCCAGCTTTTATACTTTCGTTGAAGATCGACCCAGCCACCATTGCCCCTGGCAAGAATGCTTCTGCGACGGTAACCGCCAATCGTGCCAAGGATTTCACTTCTGAAATCATGATCACGGTAGGTGGATTGCCTGCCAATGTCACTGCCAAGGCAGGCCCCATTCCTGCGAATATGAATGAGGTGAAATTCGAAATTACCTCAACTGACAAGGCTGTACCTGCTACTCCTTCCATAACAGTTACTGGAAAAGCAAAAGGCAAGGATAAGGAAGAAACCCATACCTCGCCTGGGATTACACTCACGATCAAGAAATAAAGTCTACTTACCTAGGGAAGCATCATGCGAAACATCCGATGGTCTGCATTAGCCTTAAGCTTAATGCTGTTACAGGTGTTGTTTGTCTTTTCTCAAACGACCATCAAGTCGGTTGATGAAACCCGGAAGGCATTCAAAAAACTTCTGGATCTTACACCTACGAAACAGTGGATTTCACCAGCGATAAAAAAGCGGATGGTTCCTTTGAGCGGGTTCCAACTTACATCGTTTCCCCAACGGAAAAAAAATCGAAGCTTCCTGCAGTAATCATGCTTCATGGTACTGGGGGCAACAAAGAGAGCCAGAAATCCTGGCTTGAAGATTTCGCAAAGCGTGGCTGGATTGGCATAGCAATCGATGCCAGGCATCATGGGGCAAGATCGGGAGGTAAAAAAGGTTCTGAGGCTTACAACGAAGCCATTACCCAGGCTTGGCGTAGCCCCAAGGGCAAACCACAGCCAATGCCTTTTTACTTTGAAACCTGCTGGGATCTTTGGTGTACCGTTGATTATCTTTTGCAGCGCGATGATGTTGATCCTGCACGCATAGCTATGGTTGGGATTAGCATGGGCGGAATTCAAACTTGGCTTGCTGCATCGGTTGATGAGCGGGTTTCCGTCATGGTTCCTCTTATTGGTGTTCAAAGCTTCAAATGGACATTGGAGAATGGCAAATGGCAGGCTAGGGCCAATACCATCCGCAAGGCTCACGAGGCCGCAGCCTCGGATCTGGGTGAGAAAGAAATCAACGCCAAGGTTTGCAAGGAACTCTGGAACAAAATCATCCCGGGTATTTTGGAGGAGTTTGATTGCCCGAATATGTTGAAGCTATGTTCGCCTAGACCCATGTTGATTTTGAATGGGGAAAAGGATCCAAACTGCCCGATTGAAGGAGCACGCATAGCTTTTTCAAGTGCAAGCGAAGCTTACAAGAAAGCCAATGTTACTGACAAATTAAAGATAGTGGAAGCAGCGGGAGTTCCACACACGGTTACACCAGAATTCAAGGCTGAAACTTTGGCTTGGCTCGAACGCTGGCTCAAGTAATCACTCATAGAAATGGAAACGCACATGCGAAGAATGATTTCGATCATGATAGGGTTGATGTTGGTTGCGCCTTTGATGTTGTTGCAGGCTGAGGAACCTAAAGCTCCTTTTAAATATAAGGATGCTTCCCCCAAGAAACATGAAATAAAGGCCAGGGCCAGCCAGATTGATCCCAAAGCCAAGCCTCATCCCGAGATTGGTTTTGTTTTTGAAAAGGATGGCAAGGTATCTGATTATGAAAATGCCTGTGTGGATACCCGGGTGCCGCCCCAAGGTAAGCTGGTGATCTGGCTGATGGGCCATAATGCCCAGCTTTTTGATAGGGTTTCTAGCTATGGGCTTCATGCAATCCAGGTTCATTATGCAAACGGTTGGTTCGGTGAGTTTGGTAAAGAGCCCGCCCCTGCGGATGATAAGTTCCTGGGCAAGATTCGTTTGGAAGCAGCAACTGGCGAAGACTTCAGCCCTGTGGTGAACATCCCGAAACCCGATGGCATGATGGAGCGGGCTTACCAGTTTGTGAAGTATCTTGACAAGAAAAATCCCGAGGGTAATTGGGGGTATTTTATTTCCGAGGATGGCAAGGGACTGCGTTGGGACAAGGTTATTATTTCGGGTAGTTCGCATGGTTCCACCACTGCGGCTCGTTTTGCAAAACATCAGAAGGTTGATCGGGTGGTGATGTTTTGTGGCCCTCGTGATCAATATGAAACCTGGCAGGCGCTTCCCTCTGCAACTCCTGAAAATAGATATTTTGGTTTCAGCCATGTTTTGGACGGTGGCTGGAAAGGCGATCATTACTGTAGATCATGGGAACTGCTCGGGCTTAATGCCTTTGGCCCGATTGTTAATGTGGACAAAATGCCTGCACCTTTTGGCAACAGTCGAAGATTGATTACCGATGCAGATGTCAAGAATGATGATAAAAGGGCACATAGTTCGGTAACCCCGGGCGGCGCTGCGGTAAAGGATGCCTCGGGCAAATTCATTCATGAAGCTGTTTGGAAATATCTCTTTACTCATCCTGTTGAAAAAGTCGGGGAGGCAGTTGCAGCAGATCCAAATTGCAAGAAGGATTTACGCGCCCCAAAAAAGAATTAAAATAAGAGGCTTCTATTATGTTTCTGATTAGGCCTTTTTTATGCGTTGGTGTTTATCTTACGCTTGGTTTCACCATGGCATGGGCTGAAGAGCCTTTGACATTGAAACTATGGCCTGATGGGCCGCCTTCGAAAATGAATCCCAAATCCGAAGCTACCAAGAAGCTGATTGATTCTTATGGCAAGCCGGGCCCCAATCGCATTTCCGATGTGCTGGAACCAACCATCACGGTTTACAAACCAGCAAAGCCCAATGGTACTTCGGTAATTGTTGCGCCAGGCGGTGGGTACATGTTTCTTTCATGGGCCCACGAAGGTACGCAAGTTTGCGAATGGCTTAATACTCTTGGTATCACTGGTATTTTGTTAAAGTATCGGACGCCCACCCGGGATGAAAAAGAAATGTTCACCCTGCCAGTGGAAGATGCACAGCGGGCGTTGGGCTTGGTGAGGAATCATGCAAAGGAATGGGGCTTGGATTCAAAGCGGGTTGGGATATTGGGTTTTTCAGCAGGCGGGAATTTAGCAGGGCATGTTTCGTGGGATCGGAATGAACGAACTTATGAACAAAAGAAAGGTCTGGATGATGATGCTGGCCCAGATTTTCTAATTTTCATTTATGGAGGCGGGTTTCTCCACAAGGATGATAAAAGCAAATTCCGGGAAGGTTTTAAAGTTCCAGCAGATGCACCTCCTGCCTTCTTTTTAGTCGCCCATGATGACAAACTAAACCCTGTTGAAGCTGCAATGCTTTATCTGGAATACAAGAAGCAGAATCTTAGTGCAGAACTGCATATTTGTGCAAAGGGTGGCCATGGTTTTGGCATGAGAAAAGATGTTCACCCCATCAATGATTGGCCTCAAAGATGCGCTGAATGGCTTAAAAGCATGGGTTTTTTAGCTTCAAAATAAGACCTTCCCAGTCTTCTTCCAGGTTTGCACAATCCTTCACCAAATTCCTATTTCTTTATCTTTTCGAATAAGATACGATTCTCAAAAGGTTAACAATTGTGAATTATTATATTATGGAGAAGATGATGGCAACGGCTTACGATGAAATTCAATACGTCAGTTTTCCTTATCAGCAATCGCATCCAGACAAGCTTGCATCCGTAGCCAAGTTATTAGGCCTTAATCCCCCAAAAGTTGAAAACGCAAGGGTGTTGGAGTTAGGCTGTGCTTCGGGCAACAACTTGATTCCCATCGCTGAAAACCTCCCCAATGCAAAGTTTGTGGGCATCGATTATTCTGAACCGCAGATTGCTGCAGGCAAGAAAACCATCGCAGACCTTGGCCTTAAGAATATCGAACTCCGCCAAGCCAACATCATGGACATCGGGCCCAAGGAAGGCATGTTTGATTACATCATCGTGCATGGTATTTTCTCCTGGGTTCCGAAAGAAGTTCAGGAAAAAATCCTTGATATCTGCAAGAAAAACCTTACTCCAGATGGTGTGGCTTATGTCAGCTACAACGTTTTGCCTGGCTGGCGCATGCGCGGCATGATTCGCGACATGATGCTTTATCACATCAAACGATTTGAAACCCCACAGCAGAAATTGCAACAAGCTCGTGGCCTGCTCGAATTCCTGGTAAAGTCGGTTCCCCAAGATAACAACCCCTATGGATCCTTCCTTAAGAGCGAACTCGAATTGCTTCGCCAGCAGTCCGACAATTACCTCTTCCATGATCACCTCGAAGAAAATAACTCTCCTTGTTATTTCCACGAATTCATCGAACGGGCAATGGCTCATGGCCTTACCTACCTGGGTGATGCAGATATGCGAACGATGGCAACCCATGATCTTCATGAGGAAGCCAAGAAACTTCTTACCACTGCGCCCAACCAGATTGAATCCGAACAGTACATGGATTTTCTTCGCAACCGCATGTTCCGCATGACTCTTCTTGTGCATTCAGGCAAGCAGCCTGTGCTGCAGGTAAACACCAAGCTAGTTCGCGATTTCATGATTGCAGGTACATTGCGCGTGAAAGAAAACGGCCCAGAGCTTCATAGTAATGAGCCTGAAACCTACATCGTACCCACGGGTGGCGAAGCCACTGCGCGTGATCCCCTCGTCAAAGCAGCAGTTCGCGTAATGAATGAATCATGGCCCGAACGGATTTCCTTTGATAAATTGGTTGAGCTTTCTTCTAAGAAGCTTGGCCTACAGGTGCCGACAGATCAGGCAGGTATTGACCGAGTTGTTGATCAGATTGGTTCTGCACTCTTGTTGTTCTACACCGGCCTTCCCATGGGTGCGATTGAACTTTCGCTTCGTCCTCTGGGTGCAACCCGTGAATTCCTTGAAAAACCGAAAGTCCCAGCCCTTGTGCGCAAGCAGGCTGGTATTGATGGGGTCCTTACCAACCTCCGTCATCAGACGATTCGAGTGGGCGATTTCGAAAAGTTTGTTTTGCCTTTGCTCGATGGCACTAGAAACAGAAAAGGCATCCTCACAAGCCTTCAAGACCTGGTGCAAAAGCAACAGCTTCAGATTCGCGAGAATAACATCCTGATTGTTGACCCTGAAAAAGTGTTGTCCATACTTGAAAAGCAGTTGGACCAGGTTATTCTTATTCTTGGCCTCAACAGCCTATTACTTTCAAGTAAGTAACATCATTCTAAAACTTTCATGTTTCAAAAGGCCCTGTGAATTATTCACGGGGCCTTTTTTTTCAGCTCATTAACTTCGAGATAAAAGTGCGGATTCGCTGATTTTCAGGGCTCTCGAGAATCTCCTGGGGGGATCCCTCCTCCACCACTTTTCCCCCTGCAAAAAATACCACCTTGTCCGCAGCTTTTTTTGCAAACCCGATTTCATGCGTTACCATCAGCAATGTCATTCCTTCGCCCTTCAGTTTTTCCAAAACATCCAAAACCTCATGCTTTAGCTCAGGGTCGAGAGAACTGGTTACCTCGTCGCAAAGTAAAACTTTTGGTTTCATTGCAAGTGCCCGGGCGATTGCAACTCGTTGTTTCTGCCCCCCAGATAACTGTGATGGAAAATGATTTGCATGGCTTTCCAACCCGACTTTTTTTAATAATTCCATACCAAGATTCCTCGCATCAACCTGATTTTGCTTTAGCACTTTTGCTGGTGCTTCCGCAACATTTCCCAAGACACTCATGTGGGGAAACAGATTGAAATCTTGAAAAATCATACCCTGTACTTTTCTAATCTCCGAAGAAAACGGACTAAACCGTTTGTCATTCGATGCTTCTAATTTGTGATCCCCTACCTGGATTGAGCCTGAGTCAATACTTTGCAAGCCATTAAGACAGCGCAAAAATGTAGATTTTCCAGAACCACTTGGCCCGATGATTACCACTGTTTCCCCAGATGATACTTCTAGATTTAAACCATCTAATATTGGGCGTTCCCCAAAGGTTTTTCGTATCTCATGCGCTTTGATATGCATTGCTAGCGCCTCTCTGGTGCAAGTTTTTTTTCCAAGCCTCGCGCCAATCTTCCCAATGGTACGGAAAGCGCAAGGTATAACACTGCTGTTATCAATCCAATTTCCACAAATTTCAAACTCGATTTTGCGAGTATTTGATACTGCTTGTTGAGCTCTACCAAGGCTACAACGCTTGCGATGCTGGTATCCTTGAACAGTGCAACGAGGTCGTTGGTGGTGGTAGGTAAAGCAATGCGCATCGCCTGCGGAAAAATGATACGCCTGAAAGTCAGGGTTTTGCCCATACCTAGCGAAGCAGCAGCTTCCCATTGCCCTTGGGGCACCGATTGGATTGCTGCCCGGAATGTTTCCGCTTCATAGGCAGCATAATTCAATCCCAAGCCCAAAGTTGCAGCAATAAAAGGGCTTAACGCCAAGGATATATTCAACCCCGAGGACTCGGCTATTGCAGGCAGGCCGAAGTAAAGGAAAAACAAAAGCAGCAGCACGGGGATGCCTCGGAAAAACTCAACATACAATAAAGCCAGGCTTTTTAACCAGGGAGTTCCATAAAGCCTTGCCAAGGATAACGGTAAACCTAGCACCAATGCCAATGCAAAACTACAAAGAGTAAGCTGAATGGTTACCCAGGTTCCTTGGAGCAGCAATGGCAGGTAGCGATTAATACTCCAGGCTTGGTTCTCTTCGAGGATGGAATGTGTCATGGAATCAGGCCTGCCTTCTTCTTCGAATAAAAATCCTGGGCTCAGTTCTTCCTGGCATTCATCCCATAAATTCCATTTCACTAGAATTGATCGTAGTTTCCCGTTCATTTTAAGGGCATCAATCGCAGCATCAATTTCTTTGGCAAGTGTTTCATTTTTTGGATTAAATCCGATGGCATAAAATCCTCGTGCAGTTGGCTTTCCTGCAAACTGCAGGCGTTTATTGGGAAGCGCATAGGAAATTGCCATGGGTAGATCAAGAAAAACCGCATCGATACGACCTGCAGAAATCAGGTCTGCGTAGGCCTCGGTGGACGAGGAATAAGTCCGGATTGGAATTTTAGCCTGATTCAAAAGGCGCTCTGCCTGCGTGCCATCCATGGTGCCCACGATTGCGCCTAATGTATTTTTGCATCCCAGCAGGGTGTTGAATCTTTTTTCATCGGCTCGAGTTACCAACTGCTGGCGGTAAATGTAGTAGGGCTTTGAGAATCGTATTTTTTCCTGACGTTCTTCGTTGATTTCCAAGCCATTCATTGCGAAATCGAAATCGCCCTTCAACAACCCGGGAATCAAACTATCAAATGCATACTGTTTAAATTCGATCGGCCTTTTTAATTCTTCCGCAAGCGCATTGATAATATCCAATTCAAATCCCACACGCCCAAGTTTGCTGTCGCGGAAGACATAAGGTGCACCACCTTCCTCATCCGCTGCCCAAATCAGGGGCATTTTTGGTTGACCTAAAACCAAGAATATCATTAAAGGAATCTGTAGTATCATGAATATAGCCCGGCAAATATTTTAACAATCAGAATCACGCTTTTGGCTGCTTCGGTTACCTATTCTTGCAAACTCCTGTCTTACCAATGGGTTGAACAGTGTCAACAGGCACCATGCTGCAATTATCTGGCCTAAGCCAAAAGTACCTGCGCAGCTGATGCAAGGCATTGCACAGTAGATGATACCCATTATTACCATGGCCAAAAATTTAAATTGGCGCATATACCAACCGCCCGTGATCATCAGGTAAGATCCGCCCAGAAGGAAGCAAGAATACACTGCATTGATCCAGATGGTTTTCTTTTGAATTTCTTTGATGGTGAGTTCTTGGTTATCGAGGTTGATTGCAGCTTCGGGCATGATTTTGCGGGTGATATTTTTGGCCTCTTCGTAGTCCCGTTCAAAATCTTCGACTGGAATTTGTGCGATTTGGATGCTGCGCAACATGATGACAGAACCCATGATCAGGTTGATTCCGCCCAGTCCGATAAGAAAAAGTGCGGGGATTTCTACTTTTCGCTTCGCCAAGGAGTTCAACCAGGCAACTTGAAGATTCTCTTGGTCTGATGAAATTTTACCCGGTTCAGGGACGGACTCATCCCAAGTTTCAACATTTGTAAATTCTGGAAGATTCCGCGTAATCAGGATGATTATGACCGCAATGATCAGGATTATTAGGACGAATTGGAAGCCTGGCCCCATATTTTTCTCTGGTACGAACAAACGGATCGAGTCTAATAAAGCGATTGTAACAGAGGTTCCCTTGAGAAACATCCAAGGAAATCTGACAAGATGGGAAGTCTGTGGCTACAATACTATATAAGGGATTCTATGGTGCTCCCTACATGGGAGTCATTTTTAATCTCTTGCTTACACGGAATTGCTTGTGGAAAATCATAATACTTGGATACCGCCTGATAAAAATCTGCTTGGCCCTTTGGATCTTCATCTTTTCAATGAAGGAAACCACAGCAGGCTTTATGAAAAGTTAGGCGCGCATCCTTTCACCCTTGATAACCAACCAGGGTTTCATTTTTCGGTTTGGGCCCCTTCTGCGCAATCTGTAAGCGTTGTTGGTGATTTTAATAGTTGGGAGCCTTGCGTTCATCCCATGCATCTTGTAGGCAATTCAGGGATCTGGTCCGGTTTTGTTCCTGGTTTGAGAAATGGGGATCTTTATAAGTTTCATATTATTTCCAACCATGGGGGATACCAAGTCGCAAAATCTGATCCCTTTGCTTTCGCAATGGAAATTGCACCCCGCACCGCTTCTTCCCTATGCAATATTTCCTATGCCTGGAATGATTCCGTCTGGATGAATGAGCGTAGAAATAAAATCGCTCATAATGCACCGGTTTCTATTTATGAGCTTCATCTGGGATCCTGGAAAAGAGTGCCTGAAGAGGGCAATCGCTGGCTCACCTACCGCGAACTTGCTCCTCAACTAACAGAGCATATGTTGAAACTCGGTTTTTCCCATCTCGAGATTCTCCCTATCACCGAGCATCCTTTTTATGGCTCATGGGGTTACCAAACCAGCAACTACTTCGCACCAACCAGCAGGTATGGCTCACCTCAGGATCTCATGTATCTCATTGATTATCTTCACCAGAATGGATTGGGGGTTATTCTTGACTGGGTCCCCTCCCACTTCCCCAACGATCAACATGGGCTTGCCTATTTCGATGGCAGCCATCTTTTCGAACATGCAGATCCCAAGCAGGGTTTTCATCCCGATTGGAAATCCTGCATCTTCAACTTTGGCAGACATGAAGTTAGATCCTTTTTACTTTCCAGCGCCTGCTTCTGGCTTGACCATTACCATATCGATGGCATCCGCGTTGATGCTGTTGCTTCCATGATCTACCTTAATTACAGCAGGAATGATGGTGAATGGATTCCTAATCAGTACGGTGGAAATGAGAACATCGAAGCCACCAGCTTTCTTAGAAAGTTTAATGAAGAGGTTTACGCCAGGTTTCCCGATGTCCAAACCTTTGCTGAAGAATCGACTTCATGGCCCATGGTTTCCCGCCCTACCCATTCTGGGGGATTAGGCTTCGGATACAAATGGGATATGGGGTGGATGCATGATTCTCTTCGCTACACCTCACGCGATCCGATCTACCGAAAATGGCATCAAAATGAACTCAGCTTCCGTATGCTTTATTGCGATCAGGAAAATTTCGTTCTCCCTCTTTCCCACGATGAAGTAGTGCATGGCAAGGGTTCTCTTTTAAACAAGATGCCTGGCGATTTTTGGCAAAAGCTCGCCAATCTGCGTTTATTACTGGCATGGCAGTTTGCCCAGCCTGGAAAGAAGTTACTTTTCATGGGTGCTGAGCTTGCCACATGGTCTGAGTGGAATCATGATACAAGCCTCGATTGGAACCTACTTGGCTCGCCCCAGCATCGGGGTATAGAAAAGTTTGTCGCAGACCTCAATCAAATGTATAAGAATCAACCCGGCCTTTATGAAAAAGATTGTGAACCCTCAGGCCTTGAATGGGTTGATTGCTCTGATCACGAAGGTAGCGTATTTGCTTTTCTTCGCTGGGATCTCGATGGCTCCAAGCCTGTGCTTGCAGTTTTTAATTTCACCCCGCTGGTTAAGGATGGATATAGGGTTGGGGTGCCTTTTGGTGAAACCTGGCTGGAAATCCTTAACTCTGATTCACCTTATTATGGTGGCGGGGGCAAGGGCAACCAAGGCCGAAAACAAACTCAGGAAATGTCCTGGCACAACCGCCCTTATTCCATGGAACTTACCCTGCCTCCTTTGGGAGCTGTTTTTCTTACACCCGAATAATTTGATTTTACTTGCGCATTATCAGTACGATGTTTACCACCAAACTGATAAACAAAAGGGTCCCTAAAACCGCAAGCGTTATCATGACCCATTGGGGCAACTCTGCCTCTTGGTTGTCTTCATATTCGGTTTCCCCCTCAGATAGGGCTGCAAGCGAAGAACTCATTTTCTGCCTTGCAAGCCTCGGAGGCATATCATTAAGCAGGCACTCAAGATCTTTTATCAATGCCTCGGGCGAACCATAACGCATGTTGCGATCTTTTGCCATCATCATTTCAACGACTTCGCCAAGGCCTGCGCTTAGGCTATCGTTCAAATGATCCGGGGGCACCAGTTCATCTTTCTCATGCATTTTCAGCACTTCCATCACGGTGTTGCCCACGAAAGGGGGCTGCCCCGTAACCATGTGGTAAAGTGTTCCACCCAATGAATAAATATCTGCCCGCGTATCGATATCAGATTTGCCCTGAATCTGTTCAGGTGCGATGTAATTAGGCGTCCCGATGATCATCCCTTTTTCGCGCGTGTTGGTTGCCTCATCGGTATTTTCACGTGCCATCCCCAGATCTGCAAGCTTTGCAATTCCTTCAGATGTCATCACAATATTTGCAGGCTTGATATCACGATGGACCAATCCCCGCTTGCTTGCATGGTCCAGTGCCTGGGCAATCTGCAGAATAATTTCAACAGCTTCTTTTTCTTCGTAGCGCTTCTTGCCAGCTTTCATTTCATCTTGGATGGTTTTCCCGTCGATTAACTCCATCACAAAATAATGAAACTTCCCCGCAGATCCGATATCAATCGCCTGTACGATATTGTTGTGACTTAACTTGGCAGCAAGCCTGGCTTCGCGTTCCAATTGGGCGAAGAACTCTTCATTGTTGGTTTTCTTGCTTTTCAACAATTTGATAGCAACATGGCGGTTCAAGCGTATTTGCAAAGCTTTATAAACAACACCCATCGCTCCCTGGCCTAATTTCTCCAGCATCACATATCCGGGGATTTGCTGGCCAACCAGAAGCGTCAGGTCTAGCTGGGCTCGCTCTGCTTGCGCCTTGGTAAGTAAGCCTGCTGCCTTAAGTTTCTTTAAGTACCCTTCTGCGCCCAAGGTGCCATCGGGAGCATGTTTTTTTACTTCTTCGTTGGTTATCAACCCACGCGAGACCAAGCCGTTTGCCAGTTTCTCCTCATCAAGTCGCGCATCAGAGTTGTTAATTTTTTCTTTTTCGCTCATATTTTTATTCTATGAATATTTAAAGAATCACGAAGTTATACGCTACTACAGGCTTGCTTACTCTTACTTTACCCTGCTATTATAGCTTGTATTGAATCTTTAAAGACTGTTTGCTTGATAAATTAAAAGGTTTTAAATAAATCATTCCGAATAGAGGTAATCATATGGGTTCATCGTTGGCCTGTCCTCTTGATTCCAGCGTGCTTGTCTTAAACAAAATGTTCATGGCGGTTCAGATCATTAATGTAAGAAGAGCTTTTATTCTTTTGGTGAAAGATCAAGCAGAGGTGGTGAGTACCGAGGATGGACAATATTCGACCTATGATTTTTCGACATGGCTTGAGGTGAGTGAGTATCGGGCAAAGTTTTTTCGCCAGGAAGAGGATGACTGGGTACGCACCGTTTCGTGTGAAATCCAAGTGCCCCGAGTTATTCGCCTGACTGATTACGATAAATTTCCCAAGCAATCAGTCAAGTTTAACCGCAAGAATATTTTCGCTCGCGATAACAACATCTGCCAGTACTGCGGCAAAAAATTCCCGATGCCCGAACTCAGTCTTGACCATATCCTGCCCCGAAGTCAGGGTGGTACAAACTCCTGGGAGAATATCGTTTGTGCCTGTGTTTCCTGCAATGTTCGAAAAGGAGGCAGAACCCCAAAGCAAGCGAATATGAACCTGATTAGAAAACCAGAAAAACCCAAGCGCAGTCCTTCACTAAGCCTTAAACTAAAAAACTCCAAGTATCAATCCTGGCGGACCTTCCTTGACAATGCTTATTGGACTGTTGAATTAGAATAATCTATCCAACTAACATGCCATTTTTTGCAATCACCTTCAGGGTATTTTCCACCTGCAGTTGAATTAAATCCGCAACTTTGGAAGGATCCACTATTGCGCAATTATTATCCTTCACAACAACGACATTTGTGTCGACCAATTTTTTAAAGTTATTGATTATCTCTGTTACAGGTGTTTTGCCATCTAACATCGGAAAAAGGTGCTTCTCAAAGTCCCCAAGCCGAATCATTTGGTTCCTTGGGTTTGTTACCGCCCCAATCATGCCTGCTTGAATTTGCGCCAGCTTTAGTGTCCTGGGTTTTGAAGACCCAGTAGATGCTTTGTTTATGGGCCGTGTTGAAAGTTCAACAGATCCTACAGACAGAGAAGTGAATGCAGTTATTAATTCATTCCCTATTTTTGCTGTAACATTTGCTATTTCCTCTGCGCCCACAGGCGGTTTATAACCAAGCTTTTTACATGCGCCTTCAATAATTTCTTCTGTAGTCATGGAATTTGGGATGGATTCATAAAGACACATCAGCGCCGCTTTAATAATGGGAAAGGTGGTTACAATGGCGCTTCCATCATGAGCGAGGAAATGATCAGGATTGTTTGAATGCAAATCCATATTTTGCCCAACAGGTGCAAGCCTTGAAGCAACATGAAACTTCACAATCTCAGATGAATTTAAGGTATAGATAGGATTTTTATTATCATGGACGACCAGCGAAGTACGAAACATTCGGTTGCGTAAAAAATCCATATATTGCTCGGTTTCGATCATGCTTGGTGTTTTGGTTAGCAATTGCTGGGCTTCAGGAGTCAGGTCGCGCATAGACATCGTGCGTAGATCCGTATCCCCCAGATACTTCAACCCGTTACGATTGGCTCTAGCATTAAACTCATGGAAATAAATAGGAAAGTTATTCTCCTCCAAAAACTCGTGGAAGAAATAGCCATCGTTTTGTTTCTTAAAAATTTCCAACTCGGACTGCAGGAATATACCATAGGGATTTTTATCACCTTGCACGGATTTTGATAGGAATTCCAAAAGCCCTTTTGCCTGGCTGATTTTCGAGGCATTATCGGGAAACTTTGCAGAATGATAAAGCATCATATCCCGGATCATTCCCCGCATATGCCATCCTGGCATAACATTATAACTGATATAAGCCACGCCATCCGGTGAAAGATTCTTCTTCGAAATCTCAAGGATCTTTTCCTGCACTGCTGCTGGCACCCATGAATAAATCCCATGCACAATAATAAAATCAAACTTTGTCTCTTCGTTGAAATCAAGAATATCTTGGCAACGAAGTTCAATATTCGGAAGTTCAAGAATTTTTAGAAGCTTGTTGCCCTCTGCAATTTGGTTTGCAGATAAATCGATACCCAGAAAACTTGCCTTGGGAAGGTATTCCGCCATCGGTATTAAATTGTTACCTGAAGCACATCCAATTTCCAAAACCTTGCAAGTTTCAACATTGGGAGATTGCAATCCAAAAAGCCTTGCGATCGCTGCCAACCTATCCGGGTGTGTTTGTGCAAGCGGGAAACTTTCATAAGGAATTTCATCATAAGAATTGAATTTCGATGTCTGGCTCAAGGGGTTCTCCCGCTAAAAACAACTAGGCATGCAAGAAAAAATCTGTTCCATCCCTATTATCGGTACATCTTTACAAAACCTTTGAAGGATTCTCAAAATCGGATTAAAGCTTGGAAGTTGGGTAAATAAGTGATCTTGGGCAGGTGCCTTTATGATAAAAACTCGTTGCAAGCTTTGTCTTTAAAGACTACAATTCATTTCCCGTTTGTTTTGGTTGTTTAAACTAGGATTCAAACTTGTTTAATGCAATCCCACCCAATCACCCGGAGAAAATCTTTGAAATTCGCCATGTTTATAAATGTGCTTGCTGGCTTTTTAACCACGGGGGTCAATGCCCAAGAAGACATGGCGCCTTTTTTTAAGTCTTATTGTTTGCGTTGCCATGATGCCAATAAACAAAAAGGTGAATTCAGGCTTGATAACCTCTCTACAGACTTTTCAGATATTTCCATAGCTCAGCGCTGGAGCGAGATTCTATTCCGCATCAATTCAGGAGAAATGCCTCCTAAAAAAGAACCACAGCCAAAAACCGAAGAGCTTGGCAAAGCAGTGGATTGGCTATCTACAAAAATCAAACAGGGCGAGGCGACCCGAATCGCCAAGCGTGGGCCTGTATCTCATTACCGTTTAAGTCGTGATGAATATGGTTACTCAATTTATGATTTGCTTGGTGTTTATTATGATGTGAATCTTCCCGGAGCATTGAATGAAGATCCCCGGTGGCATGGTTTCAACCGAATAGGTTCCATGCTTTCCCTTTCTCCTTCCCATGTTGATCGATATTTTAAAGCTGCTGAAACCGTGCTTGAAAGGGGTTTTCCATTTAAAGAGCCAGCCTCTACCAAAGGCCGTAATCAGCCCAATGCTGGCAATCGCTGGTTGCTTTTTCCCGGTGTTCATCGTGGCAATTTCCGTGCAGGTGCACCAGGTCTTTATCGCATTCGTGTACAAGTCAGCGCACTACCCTCCTTTAAGGGAAGACTTCCTCATCTTTCGCTTTGGCATCAAGGTTTAAAAAAATCAATCATCGGGCAGGATGTCATCGCTGCTGAAGATAAACCAGCAATCGTTGAAATCGAAGCATTTCTTCCTGAAGGTGGATTTGATCTTACAAACGAAGCACCCGGCATGTTGTCGGATGGGCATACTCTCAGCCTTACCGATGTGCCTTTTGTTAGTACGAAGGAAATGCAAACAGTCCGGCCTCAGAGTTATAAGCTGTTTGATGAACAGGGGCGTTCGATTTTCCCACTTTTAATTGTAGACTGGGTTGAATGGGAAGGCCCGATTTCATTGGATGCGGATCGTAAAAAACGAGAAGGAATGATCCCTGCAAAAGAAGGCGACTTGGCGGAAGCGCAAAAATGCATCACTCTTTTCGCTTCCAAGGCTTGGAGGCGACCTCCAAAAGATCAGGAAATCAAACGCCTGATGAAAGTTATCTCAGATGAAATGGCTGCAGGTGAAAAGTTTCGATCCGCTTACATGGCTGCCATGGTTGCTGTTCTAACTTCCAAAAACTTTTACTATATCGAAGAAGGTTCGCCCTTACAAAAGCTGGCAAAGGTTAATGATTGGGAACTAGCTTCACGCCTTTCATATTTCCTTTGGGGCTCAATCCCCGATGATCTTTTGTTGGATGCTGCACGAGCAGGAAACCTGCGCCAACCGGAAGTTTTGAAAACTCAGGTTGTCCGCATGTTGTCAGATCAAAAAGTCAAGCGCTTCACCGAGGCGTTTCCACAACAATGGTTGCAATTGCATAAAGTTGGTATGTTTCCCCCAGATTCAGAGCTTTATCCCGATTACGACAAATGGCTCGAAAAAAGCCTGATCATGGAATCGGTTGCTTTCTTCAACGAAGTGTTTGATAAAAACCTTTCTCTACGCGAATTCATCCACTCCGATTGGACCATGATGAACTCCAGGCTTGCCCTTCATTACCAAATGCCACCGTTAAAAAGTCCAGAAATGCAGCGAATAGCTTTAAAGCCTGAAGATCATCGGGGCGGCTTGCTCACCCAAGCTGGTATACTCATGCTTACCTCGGATGGCTCCAGACACCGGCCTGTGCATCGTGGCGTCTGGGTTTCAGAGACTATTTTTGGTAAAACCCCACCTCCCCCACCTCCCAATGTCGAACCCCTGGAACCAACTCCACTTAATAAACCCAAAGCCACTGTGCGCATGCAATTGCAAGCTCATACCACACATTCATTATGTGCTTCATGCCATCAAAGAATTGATCCTCTTGGATTTGCCTTCGATAACTTCGATGCCATCGGCCGCTGGCGTACCGAAGAAAACATGAAATCCGGGCAGGGGGCCAATCCCCCCGTGAATGCAAGTGGCACCCTGATCGATGGACGTACTTTTAATGATTCCCTCGAATTCAAGCAACTTCTCCTGCAGGATTTGGATCGCTTTGCCCTGGCCTTTGTTGAACAACTTTCCACCTTTGCTCTTCGCAGGGCCATGACGGTTGATGACATGGACCAGATCAAGTCAATTGCGCTATCTTCAAAGAAGGACGATTACAAACTTAAAGCAGTTATTGAAAATCTTCTGTACTCGGAACTATTTCAAAAACGATGAAATACCAACAAACCCGGAGATTTGTTAATGAACATTCTTTCCCAAAACTGGCTGCTTAATCGTCGCCATATGCTTCGCGGCTTGGGTGTAACCCTTGCATTGCCACTTCTGGATTGCATGATTCCGCTTCGTGCTGCTGATGCCCCCTCCAAGGCAAAGCGTAGTGTCTTTATTTATCTGCCAAACGGTGTCAACACTGCTGATTACCAGATTCGTGAATCTGGTGCAGATTATAAATTATCAATGCCTTTGCAATCCCTCGAAAAACATCGCCTTAACATTACTCCTTTCAGTGGGATTCATCATCCAAACGGGCTAGGCCACCATCATAACTGCCGTTCCATCTGGCTGACAGGTGCCAAGATCGGCCCTTCAGAACGCAACACCATTTCAGTGGACCAACTGATGGCTTCCGTAACCGGACCAAAAACACGCTTCTCCTCACTCGAACTCAGCAACCAGGGCGGGAGCCTTTCCATGAATGCTGATGGCATTCAACTACCTTCGCAATCCAGCCCCGCAGTCGTCTTCCGTGAACTTTTTGAAGATCCTAAGGGCGGGATTGCCAGCCAGCGCAGGGGCTACAAAAGGCGCGGCAGCATTCTTGATGCAATTCTTGACGATGCCAAAACTTTGGATAATCAACTCGGAAATGAAGACCGAGGCCGTTTGCAACAGTATCTCGCTTCTGTTCGTGAAGTCGAAATCAGGACCGAACGTTCGGATAAATGGCTCGATACTCCCAGGCCCAAAATTGAGCCCGCAACACAATCCCGTATCAACCGGGAAATCTCCATGCAGATGCTGGGTGATTACCTCCGCACTATTTATGATCTCATCGTCCTTGCTTTCCAAACCGATATGACCAGGGTTGTTACCTTCAACACTGGCGAGGAAGGGCAGGGGTTTGCTGTTCCCGAAATTGGAATTAAACAAGATCGCCATTCTCTTTCCCACCATAACGGAAATCCTGACCTGATGAAGCAACTTGCAGAAAACGATGCCTTTAATATCAAGCAATTCAGCTATTTCCTCGATCGACTTAGTGAAGTCAAAGATGCCGATGGCCCATTGCTCGATACCACCATGGCACTTTATGGCAGCGGCATGGCCTACGGCCATAGCCATGGTAATGCCAGCCTACCGCTTGTTCTTGCAGGTGGTTCCATGCTTGGCATTAAGCATGGCAGGCATATAGATTTTAATGCAGGCCCTCAATTCCAAGGCTATGATAAGCACCCTGCCATTTACCATAAACCGGTAAATGAAAAAGCACGTCTTTCAAATCTGCTTCTCACCATGGCTCAAAAGATGGATGTTAAAACCGAAAAATTTGCAGACAGCCTTGGCCCCATCTCTGAGGTCCTATCATGATTCTTCGTCTTTTGTCTGTTCTTGTTTTACTGGCTTCAACCTTAATCTTAACCGTGCCCTCATTCGTTTCTGCTCAAGAAAAAAAAGACCCTTCTCTCAAAGCAGGCGAGTTTCCACCCTCTGGTTCGGGTACTTATATCGCAGGAGAACTTGTTTTCATCGACCCCGTCAACCGTAGGGGGGGCATCAGACTAGATGGAAATCCGCCCGGTGATCGCTATCAATCCGGACCTCTTCATTACTTCGCCATGCTCCCCTTTGGCATGATCTGGTATAACGGCGCACCCGCAGAGCTTCGCGATATACCCCTTGGCACCCATATTCATGGCTACTTTTTACTTCCCCCCTTGGGAGAGGAAAAAACCATCCCCCCAATCCCAAACATGGAAAAATATCATGTGAAACATAATCATGCCCTTTCGCTTGAAGATGATTTTAGCTTCTATCAAAGTCGTGGGCAAAAATGGAAGGTGGTTTCTGTTGATCAGATCAAAGGCAAAATTAATCTCACCCCGGAAGGAAAATCCGCCAAGGATGGAATCAATAAACCCTACACCTTTGATATCGATCAGGTTTCGAAAATTTGGCAATCTCGCAAACTGGTTGATCTTAAGGATATCTCTGAAGGCACCATGGTAAACTTCAATCTCGCCTGGGCCCAAGGTTGGCGCGATAACGAATTCTCCATTTCAGAAATCTGGCTCGATGAAGAAAGCCGTGCATTTGCTACAGAACTTCAACGCAAAAAACATGTCCGCTATCAAAAACAACGCTGGCTTCCCGCCTGGGTTGATCATGTCGAAAATTTTGACTACGGGGGCGGGATTGTCACCCTGACCCTTTTCGGCGGCATGGACAAATCGCTTTATGATGAACTCAAAGCTACCCAGGAAAAAGGCTTTGGGGTTGCAGCATCCGACAAAACACTTCGCACTTGGTTTCATCGTGCCGATAAGAAAATCGGCCAAGTTCTCGATTGGAAAGAAACTGCAAACCCACCCGCAGGCAGCAGTGGTATCCAAGTCCGCCTCAAGTTTGCTGAATTATTGGACGGCTACCGCCCAGGACGGATTGTACGCGTCAAATGCCATGACTGGATTTTTGTAACCATGCCCCCCGAGGAACGGTTTAAATCCATGGATGAATTCAAACAGTCCGCCATTATGGGCCTACCTTGAGAATTCATGGTTTATTGCCACCCATGAGAATCAACTTGACCGGGATTCCTAAGGTCTTTCAAAAAAGCAAAAGGTCATAAATTCAGCTAAAATTTCTAAGCATTAAGTTCGTAACTTTCCTGCGTATTTTTATCTTTTTAGTATAAGTTATTGGCTAATATTGTATTCCATCTGCTTTTTATTCCTTTTCCCAAACGTCCTAATTGCGTTTTAAGAGCCTTACGGAGAAATCCTTGCAGCCCAACAGCAGTGTACTTCCCTCATTATTTCCCGTGATGCAATTCACCTGGCCCTCTAGGTGGCTTAAGGTATTTGTATTGCTTTTCGTTTTGAAGTCATAAAGGAGGGGCAGGCCTTTTCTGGGAAATACAAAAAGATTGGTCGTACTTTTAGGGAAATATAAAGCAGTAATGGGGCTTTCAGTTTCTGTTAAAACTTCTTTTTTACCATTGATCAAATCCCAGTGAATTATTTTTAAATCAATCGGCGGCCCGAGTGTTTGAGAAGAACCACCAAATGCAGTAACCGCAACCGAGGCATCTCTATTTATTGTTAGAGAACTATAAAATTGTTCTGGCCCGTTAAGTGTCTGTACTTTTTTTCCAGAGTCCACATCGTATACGCAGATTCTGCCATCCCGTAGACAACAAACCATCGTCTTACCATCTTCAGAAACATCCATGTGCCAAACTTGTCTGGGTGAACCGTATTGCAGGTTTTTTGGGTCGTAGGTAGCCATCTCTTCAAAGAATTGAATTTGTGTGCCCGTTTCCAGATTCCATAGTCTTGCGGTGCAATCCAAACTGCACGATATTGCTCTTTTTCCATCAGGTAAAAAATGTACATCCCGCACACCATGCACATGCCCGATCATCTCCCGTATCTTTTCACCCTTGGCCAAATCCCAGAGGATTATGCGATTATCAAGAAGGGCACCACCAGATAACCCCTGTGCCCCATCCTTGGAAATCGCAACCGATAAAATATTCTTCGTGTGCTCATTAAATATAAACTTGGCTTTCTGATTCTCAAGATCCCACACAATTACCTGCTTATCCTTGCCTCCGCTGATTGCAATTTTACCATCCTCAGACAATGCAGAGGAAATCACTTCGCCTTGATGACCTGAAAGGATTACTTCATCAAATCCATATGTTTTAGATTTACCCAATCCAGTTAACAAAAAAACCGTTAAGGCAAATATTGCTACCACAGCCAAACCCAGCATGGCTACCGATCTTCGACTATACCTTGAACCTGTTTTCTGAGGGCCTGAATTTGACTGCCTGATCTCCCTGATAAATTCAGAGCAGCTTCCCCATCGCTTCAAGGGATTTTTTTCAAGCGCCTTTCCCACCACCCATCTTTGATGAGGGGGAATCATGGAAAGATCAGGCTGGCGATTGCAATGCCCCGCCATGATCTCCGCTGCATTCCCGGTAAATGGCACCGCCCCACCACGGATTTTGCAGTAGGTGATCGCAAGCGAATATTGATCCGAACTCGCACTCATTTTTTCCTGGAAGAATTCGGGGGGCGAATAGCTGGGCGTCATGCAACCACTATGCTGGTTTTTTTCTTCATCCAGAATCCTTGCAAGGCCAAAGTCGCCAAGTTTCAAAGCGCCTCCCACGATCAACATGTTTTGTGGCTTGATATC